>CACGMS010000032.1 GCA_902574205.1 uncultured Candidatus Hydrogenedens sp.
AAAAGGGTTTGCGCCATGGTAAGGGTATATTGCGTCGAGCGTGGGTAGGTCATGGTAAGCAATTTGCGAGTGTGGTTGGCTTCGGGTCTGGTTTGCATTGTTGGCATTGCCTGCATGGACTCAGAACAAAGCTGCAGCTCAGATGATCAGTGTGGTCCGACCCTTGTCTGTCGTGCCGCTCAGTGCGTTGTTGCGTGTGCCAGTGATGCGGTCTGTGGTGCCGGAGCAATTTGCTCGGAAGGGGAATGCCAGGCTGGTTGTCGAGAAAGTAACCAGTGTCCACTTGGCCAGTTGTGTGAGGGCGTGTCGTGCGTCAACGGTTGCGATGGCAGTGATCGATGCGAAACGTATCAATACTGTGCGCCAAATGGACAGTGCTTGAATGGGTGTGGTCGAGATGGGGATTGCGGTGCAGGCCGATTTTGCGAGGAGAACAAGTGTGTCCCCATTGGGGGCGTTCCCGATGCGGGGGGTGCGCAGTGTGAGCGCAGCGAGGATTGTCGAGTGGGCGAGTTTTGTCACCCTAGTGGGCGCTGTTCCGTCGGCTGTCGGCCGGGTACTTGCCCGCCAGGTCGAACGTGTGACGAGCGGACGGGTCAATGCTCGGGAGGGTCCACGCCGGAGCGCGATGCAGGTCCGCCTGCAGATGACGCTGGAGGTGCTGAGGACACTGGCCTGGTGATCGCCTTCGACCTAAGCTGTCAACTGAGCTTTGGTGGTCACTCTGTCGATTCACTTCAGGTTCGAGCTGACGGCGATTTGACGATCGAGTTGAGGCCCGAGTTTGAAGCGGAAGTTGAATGGACCGTTGAGCGCTCACCGGGCGATTCAGGGAGTGTGATCTGGGGTGAAGCGGTCGAGCGTGTGCAGCCAGTAGCTCTTCAGCGGGTGGGTAATTATATTTTGCGTGGCACGGCCACCTATGAAGGCGTCACAGAACATTGCGATATTGAAGTGTCCGGCCGAGCGCCTCGCCGGGGTTATTGGTTTGAACTTGGATGGGATGGCGACCGAGATATTGATCTTCATATGGTGCCTGTTCCGAATCAAGAGGAGTGCACAGAGGATCGGCAGTGCGCACAAAACCAACTGCGCCGGCGAGAATGCAATTTGAATTACTGCGCTCGATCGTTTGATAGTCGCGATGGGCGAGATGGAGCGTGTTGGGCTCGTAATGCAAATCCGATATGGGATGATCCAAACAACCCGCGAACCAACCCTCATTATTTGGGTGACGTGCGCCAGGGGGCGGGCACGGAGAACATTTCCCTTGGCGAGTTATCGCGCGGTTGGACCTATCGATTAGCCTTGCGCGCATGGGGTGAGAATCCGAATCGAGCATGGTTGAGAATCTATCGTGATGGAGAAGCAGTCGTCGAGACGGAGCCAATGCGTATTGGTCCTGAGGAGCCTACTCCATGGTTGTACTTAGGTCGTTTGACGACCGAGGGGTATCGCCCAGTGGTTCAATTGAGCGCAACGGCGCCGCGCAATTGAAGACTAGTCCTCGTCTGGGATCTGAACCGAGCCAGCACTATCATCGATTTCTTCTCCCTCGGCTAAGCCCTCGAGGGGTTCGCTAGGTTTCGGATTTGATGTCTTTGCCTTGTTTGGTTTGATTACGCGAGACGTTGTGTGATGATGTTTGCGTTCAGGCATCAGTAGCCGCAGGTGTTCAGCACTACAGGCATCGTAACGTCGAAGTTTGCGGGTGAGCCAATCTTCGGGTTTGGTCTTACGCATCGAAGCATGTGCTAGGATCTTGATCGTTCGATCTTTGTGTTCGAGTAAAGCAGTATACCAAATCCGTTGATCGAATCGTTGCGAGCGAGCGACCATCGCCTTGAGGATCGGGACTGGCCATTGGCTTGGTAGGACTTTACGAATTCGATTTCCGGCTAGATTACTAAATCGGCGTAAGGCGCGCTCAAGCTCGGGTGACATGTCCGGTCGCGCACGAAGAAGCCATTTGACGAGTGCTTCATGATCTTCGGCATCGGCCAGGCCAAGTCGGCCGATCCAACCTGCTCTTTTCAGTTTTGGATCTTCTAACTGGCTCAGGAAAACAAGCGGTTGCCGGAGTTGGGTGAAGCCCATCAGGCCAGCAACTACAGCGGCAGTGACTACACTTGGATGGTCATTTTTCAGGCGGACTTTGAGTGCTTCTTGAGCCTCGTCTCCACGGAGTCTGAGTGCTTCGAGGGACCCCGGACTTCGAACCATGAGTTCTTCACCTTCAAGCCAGAGCGTGGCCCGGTCTTCGGTCGCCCGTCGTTTCGCTTGAAGATAAATGGGGGTGGTGGCTTGTTCGGGAAGCGTATGACCGACACTGCGTGCCAGAAGCCGTAGGCTGCTGACTAAACGCCCGGGGAGGAGATTGATTTGACCATCGTAGTCAGCTGAGATCTGGGGCGGTAACTGCTTTTCGAGCAGTTCATAAGGTCGCCGAACCAGGGTCACGATTTCGCCTAAGATTGGTGCAGCAGCTGCACGGTTCATACCGCGTAGGGCATCGCTGTAAGCCTGAAGTGCTTCGCGTTGGCGTCCGAGAATCATTTGGCTTTCCATGGACGCAAAGAGACCTGAGCCTGCTCGCTGGAGGCATGGTAGCGTTCGTTGCGCTTTGAGCGCCAGCAAGCGTGCCCGAAGTAAGGATTGTCGAGCCCCGGAAAGTGTCGTCAGTACGCGTCTCGCTGTTGATTGCAGCCGCTTCGGTTCCATCGGCGCATCGGATAGATGGGCATGCAGAGCACAAGCATCGGCCACGGGCGAACGGCTTTTCGCCGCCTTGCAGACGGGGTGAGGACCGCGAACAAAGGCGATGAGGGCAGCCGGTGAGGGCGCTTGAACAAAGGGCGGTCCGTCGGGCAGCAAAAACGACGACGCTCCTTGAGTCGTCGACAGTGCGCTAGCAAAGACGACGGCGAGGAGCGGCATCGGTTCGAGTAGTCACCTCGTTATTTCTGAGTCGTATCTGCTGGTTTCTCGGACTTTTTGATCTGATAGCTGGCTTTGCCACCTTCAAAGGATACAACTGCAGCCATTCCATGACTTACGGTTTTGTCAACCATTGTCCAAGGTGTGGCGTCAGCTGGTCCCGGGTTGAGAACTAGTTCCTCGCTTGCCGTGCCTGGTTTGACGCCCTTACCTGCTACAGTCGCAGCCCGTCCGCCTGCTTCCTTAATGTTACCGACAATCGCAAACTTAGTACCTGTGGCAACAAGCATTTTAGCGATACGCTCATCACCGACATTCGTGCCGTCGACCATGTAATCGATACCTTCAGCACCGGCCTGACGTGGTGAGGCATGAGCGACAAACACTCTTGAGCCCGCCGCGTTTTTGAGCAGAGTACCCGTTTCATCAATCTCGGCTTGAGAGAACAGGCAGGCGCCGGGTTCAGTATAGTTTTTCTTTCCGTAGCCGGGGAGCGTAACGAAGCTAATATCATTGATGGTTAGCGACCGTACACGGTTACCATTGATGATCTGCGGGTGATCGGCAGCGACGTTGGTCAATGCCAAATCGAAATCTCGAGCGAGTTCTTTATTACCTGACGTCACCAGCACAGGAATGGTGAATTCTTTACCCAAGACTCGCAGGACCGACTCCATTTCTTTTTGGCTGTAGGCAACATCACCGTTGACCACGACCAAGCCGGCGCCAGCTTCTTTGATCCAGCGAGCGAACGCTTTGAGATTTGTCACCGTTTCAGGAAGAAACTCTTTGATGTCACTAATGACGCCGACGATAAGTTTTCCGGATGAGGCTGCATCGCTTGCAGCGGTCATTGAGTAGCCGTCACCCTTGAACGTTAGCGCGCCGATCGTCCGCTCGCGCGCCTTGCCGCCAGCGCTTCCAAAGCAGGCAGGATTTTCGGTTTTTTCAACCGCCGCCGTCGGCGGTTGTTCTGCCGGCTTGGGAGCAGCGGGTACCTTTTCGGGCGCTTTGACCGCTGGCTCAGATTTGGTGCAAGCCACTCCGCCAAAGACGAGAGCGCTAAAAATTGGTAGCCAATTCAGCTTCATGAAGCGTGGTCTCCAGAGCCCGTTTCGTCGCGGGCGCACGGGCCTATAGCAACAAGCGCGTGACTGGAAAAGCCAGGTCGAAGTCGCGGTAATTCTATAAGCGGATTGCGTCGATGATTCGTTTGGGATGGAGAGGCACTCAACATGTTGCGACAACAGTTAGAAGCCATTGAACTAAAGACCCTTTGTGACCAAGCAAGCTTTAGCTCTAGGACGCAGGGGCGGCGATCACCGGAGCCTGCTGATCCAATGCGCCCTGCCTACCAGCACGATCGTGATCGCGTCATACATACCAAGGCGTTTAGGCGTTTGGCGGGTAAGACTCAGGTTTTCCTCGCGCCGGTTGGCGATCATTATCGAACGCGCATGACGCACACCCTAGAAGTCACTCAAGTGGGTCGTACGATCGCTCGATCGTTAGGTCTGAATGAAATGTTGGTAGAAGCGATTGGTATGGGCCATGACTTGGGCCACACCCCATTTGGCCACGCTGGCGAGCGGCATCTGCGAAAGCTAATTCCAGGCGGCTTTCATCATGTCCGGCAAAGTCTTCGAGTTGTTGAAAAGCTAGCCCGCAATGGGCGAGGCCTGAATCTGCATGAAGAGGTTCTCGATGGAATTGCGAAACACAGCAAGGGCCGTGGTCGCTTGATCACCGATAACCAGGCGACCCTTGCCATGACTCTAGAAGGTCAGGTTTTGCGCTTGGCCGATATCATCGCCTACGTGAATCATGATTTTGATGATGCTTGTCGAGCGGGTCTTATGAAGCCCGATGAGCTACCCAAAACGATTGATTCAGTGCTGGGCTCGAGGGGTCCGGAGCGGCTCGAGTGTTTAGTCAAAGATGTGGTTGAGGCGACACGCGAAGTTGGTCTTAGGCGCGTGATGATGAGTGACGAGGTTTGCGAAGCACTCGAAGCCTTTCGTGATGTTCTTTATGAGCGTGTCTATCTCACAGAAACATTGGTGACTTCTTTTGATCGAACAGGACGTATTCTCGAGTTTTTGTGGGAGTATTTTATGGCTGATGAAGATCGGTTTCGTACCGAGTTCTCTGCGGGTGACCCGGAGGAGCCTCATTGGCGATGCGTGGCTGATTTTGTCACGGGTATGACCGATCGATATGCCATGCGTTTGTTTGAGGAATTGTTTATGCCGCGGTCATGGAGCGTGGTTTGAGAACTTTAGTTTTGCTGGTCGGGGTCGGTCTAAGCGCGTGTTCAGATCAGCAGGGTGATTGCTTGGTACATTCGCAATGTGCGGCTAAGCAGCAATGTGTTGAGGGGCGTTGTACGGTCCCGGTCGATGCAGGTCGTCCAGAGGCAGGGCCAGATGCAACGGTGCCCGACGCAGCGTCCTTGGATGCAGCTGCATCCGATGCGACCGCGCTCGACGCCGTGCATTCTGACGTCATCAATTTGGATATGGCAGTTGCTGATTCGCAAGTAGCACTCGATGCCATGATCCTCGATGCAATCGCGACAGACATCGCCACCCATGATGTGCATTGGGTTCGGCCTGATGCAGGCGCAGTAGTTGGTGATGCAAGTCCAGCTCCTGCTGATGGAGCGGTCCCCACTTTTGATGGCGGCTCGCTCGGTGACTAAAAAACCATGGCGACTTGTTGTTTTCCTTGACACTAGGGGACGCTAAATCTAGCTGGCTCGCCCGAAAGATGGGGTCATAGCTCAGTTGGTAGAGCGCTAGAATCGCACTTTAGAGGTCGGGGGTTCGACTCCCCCTGACTCCACCAAAGATTGTAGGAGGACATCATGGCAGTTTGCACCTTCACCGGAAAGAAGGGGATGTCGGGTAACCGCGTGTCCCACGCCAACAACAAGAATAAGCGCCGCTATAGCTCGAATATCCAGTCGAAGCGCTTCTTTATTCCTGAGCAAAACCGTTGGGTACGCCTTTCGGTTAGTACCCGTGCGATTCGCACGATCGATAAAATCGGTTTGCTCGCTTATGCCAAGAAAGCTGGCATTAAGATTTAGAGCTTCGGCTTTGGCTAGGTGATGGCGGTGGGGCCTGGTGCCCTGCCGTTGTTGTTTTTTCTAGAACCCGAGGGCCGGGTTGTAGGTTTTCATTTCTGGCGGCCGAGACGAAAGATAGGCAGCGATCCCCGCAAGGGCGGCCGTGCTGACTATTGTCGCTCCCGAAATAGCAAGTGTTCGACCACTGACTTTAGGTAAGCTGAGCTTTGGAATAGAAGGCATGGATGGCTTACGCTTTGACCACCAGCGTCCAATTTTCGTCAATACTCCGATGGGAGTGATCGGTGCTCCGACGTTTGCGTTCTCCGCTAATGTTGCTTGGATGATCGCTAAGACTTCGGCATCGCTCAACTCAGGACCGAGTGAGATTTCATCGCGGTAAAATAGAGTGCCACGAGGAACCACTTGGCCGCGCAGAACCGATAGACGCTCGGCTCCAATTCGAAGCCAAAGGAACTGCGGAGCAGCAAATTCCTTGCGCTGATCGGCCAGTAGAAGGTCGGCTTCATTCTTGGGTAAGGTCCAGAGCGGCTCGAGTTGTTTGAGCAGTTTGGCGCGTTTCGGAACCCGTTTCGGGGTGATTTTGACGAGATCGCCTTGGGTCAAAATACCCCCTGCGGCTATCCATCCCGGAGCCGTCGCTCGCCAAGGGATCGGGCCGCCAGGTAGTCCCTCAATTGCACATGGGCTGACGCAATATCGCTTGGCCACTTGGATGAGCATTGGCTGAGTACTTTCAAACCTAACAGTGCGCTCGCCGACGGATCGTTGCCGCGCGCGATCTACAAAAGCGGCCATCTTCTCATTGAGTTGTGTGCCCGCAGGCAAACGCAGCTTCGGGTCCAGGACAAGTGTCTCTTGAACCAAGCGCTGGCCATCTTTGTTTTCCATTTCCCAAAGTCGTAAACCGAGCTCTAGGCGAATGCTCAACCACAAAGGGGTTCCTTTGCTGCTCGCAAGTGACCGACCCGCTGTAGCCAGCGCCACTTTGAGTATCTTGATGGCGCCTTCGACATCGAGTTCGCTGTAGGCACGGCGTGCCTCATCAAGTTTTTTTCGGGCTTCTTTACGTGGTTTGACGTGCGCCGCTCGTTTCTTCGTGAGGTAGCCAGGAAGGCTCAGAACACCGAAGGTCAATTCTCTATTGGCGCGCAAGACTTTACGGGTTTGGTCATTGATCTGCGCTGCACGTGCTTGGTCGTTTGCCGTCTCTGGTGAAACGATGACAAAAGCACGAGTAGCGAGAAGGGTAAGGAGGATGTTCATGTCGAGACACTGCTTTGTTGAGTCGATCAGCGCAAGTTCTGCTCGCGCATTGCTGGTGATTGTCGGCCGTAAGCAAGGGCCGCACAGCGTTTGGGTAGTCGGTTCGGATGCAGCGTCCAGCAGCGCTCTGTTTGATCTGCTGTTTCGACGAGCGCTCCTGAATTCTTCCAGCGTTGGACAATATCTGCATGAGGATGCCCGAATCGATCGTTCGGACCTGCGCCAATCAGCGCGATGGCTGCCGATACCTCGCGCACGAGTTCAGGACTGGATGAACTGCGGCTACCGTGATGAGGAACCTTTACGATGGTTGCTTGACCGATGCGCTGCGCGAGGTCTTGTTCGCGATCCATACCAATATCACCTAAGAAAAGAAGTCGATGTCCCGGAACCGAAATGGCAACGACAAGACTTCGCTCATTACGGCCGCGAACCCAATCATCGGCAGTGTCGAGCCTGTTAATCGTAAGATCCGCAAATGCAGTGGTTTGGGGTAGGCGGGCTTGAGGACATTTGGGAATCTCTGTTTGCGACCAAAGTTGTTTCGGTGCGTGACGATCGCATAGCGCAATCGCTCCGCCGATATGATCGTGGTCGGCGTGGCTAATCACTAGAGCATCAAGCGGTCGTTTTAGGCGCGGGACAAGGGTGTTGGTGACAGTCTGGATAGAAGGTCCAGTATCGATAACAACTTGAGTTTTAGGAGTTCGAACGTACGCCATATCGCCATGACCCACTGGAAGCATCCAGACTTGGGTTCCAGGCTCTGATGGCGGGCAGAATGCAGCGATGCCCGCACAGAACCACGCGTTTACCCAACGTCTTTGTACGCTCGCAATACCCGTCAGACTTAGCCCAATTGCCGTATGGATACTCCAATGAAACGGATCGGCTTGAGGTGATACGCTCTCGTTCACCGTTCCTATCGTATGAGTGAATAAGGACAGGACTTGGTCGGCAAGGATCGGCTGATTGAACAACAGGCTCAAACCGGTGATCACTAACACTAGACTAAAAATGGGTACGAAGATGAGATTTGCTGCGATGCCGAAAAGGGAGCAGGGTAAACCCACTAAACTTAGGCTTGGCAAGCTAGCCAACGTGGCAACTAATGGAACCGTTAGCGGGCTCTTCCATCGATGCACAGCGTGAACGAGTGCTAAGGATACGCCGTGACTCAGTAAGAAACCAAGGTCGGCGCTGAAGCGAGGTTCGATACCGACTAAGAGGCCGAGACTGACCCAACCGGTCACTGTTAGAGGACGATGGGGGGCGAGACAGGCTACGGCAGCCCAAACACAAATGCGAACGCCTCCTACGGGCCATGCGCACCACCAACTGATAGTGAGCGCAGATGCAAGGATGACTGAGCGAAGTCGCCAGCCCGTCAGATGACATCGTGGTGAAAGTAAGCAAGGTAAGCACAACAGGCATAAGAGTAGACTTAGCGCTAACCCGATATGGAGCCCTGAAACCGCAATCAGGTGGGTCAGTCCCAAGCCGTTGAGTTGGTCTCGCGCGGCTCTAAGATCGGGCAGGCGCTCCCCAAGTAGTAAGGCGGCCGCGAGCGTTTTGTTTGTCGGAGTGAGCACGCGTTTGAGGTGGTCGTAGACACCTTGCCGTGTTTGACAGGATACATCCTGAAGGGCGCTTGGCAGACTGACCACTTGGACCTTTTTGATCCCCTTAATTTGTCCGAGAATACCTCGGCTTAATTGGTGTCGGTAAGGCGCCATCTGACCAGGATTACCTTGTGCAATCGGTGGGATGAGTCGACCTGATAACTCGATAACTGTTCCGGCACACCACCGACGAGCGCCGTGGCGCCAGATGTAGCGCCCATCACCGTTCTTGAGGAGGACGGTTTGGTTGTGGTCGATTGTGGTTCGGTCGACGGTGAGCCGCCACTGCGTTCGCTGCGGATAATCCGCTCGATCTGTCCATGTGACTTGACCCAAGAACCAACCGAGCATCGCACAGGCGAAAATCGAAGGCGAAAGCCGTTGATGAAAGGCGATCATCAGAGCGAGAAGCTGGGACAGAGCGAACCAGGGGCTGGGCCCCCAAAAGGCAAAGAGCGAACCACAAACAAAAAATGCAAGTCGATGAGGTGTCAGCATGAGACCGTCTGGTGCAGAATTCGAGCCGCTTACTTTTCATTGCTAATTCAATGGTTTGTTGGTAGTATCGTGAGCCGAGGAGACACCGTGCCGTAGCGCTTTGTTGCGATGCACTGTAGACTTGGGTGGGGCGAGGTGATGAGTTTGCGATATTCAAGTCTAGCTTTATTATGGTTAGCCGCTTGCCCTGCCGAGCCCGTCGCCGTTGTTGATGTCGGCGTAATTGATGGGGGTTTTGCGGCTGACGCCGGTATGATTGGCGCGCCAGTTGAGGCTGGGCGGTGGCCCAGCGATGCAGGTGAAGTCGATGCGGGCGCGCCCGACGCAGGTCCCACCGATGCCTGGATTAATCCGGATTCGCCCGAGGGGCGTGGCTTGACCCTCTACACCGAGTATTGTGGTTTTTGTCATGGCGCGAGCGGTGAGGGCTATTGGGCGGACAACGCCAACGCACTGGCAAATCCCGAGTTCCTCGCAAGTGCGACCGATTTCTTTTTGTGGGCGAGCATTTTGGATGGGCGACCTGGGACACCGATGTCGCCTTGGGGACAGTCGCACAGTGGGCCATTGAGCGAAGAGGATGCGTGGGACTTAGTCGCCTATATTCGTTTGTGGCAGGATCTACCGTCGATTGATGTCGAGTACATGCAGATTTCGGGTGATGCGGACTCGGGTCAGGCTGTTTACGAGCGCATGCAGTGCGGCGCCTGTCACGGTGCAGATGGTGAAGGTGTTCTCGCCATGAGCTTAAACAATCCGGTCTTTCATCAGTTTGCGAGCGACGGGTTTATCTATCACGCGATCGCCAAAGGGCGAGCACCGACAACCATGCCGGCATACGAAGACGTTCTTTCCGAACAAGAGATGCAGGACTTGGTGGCGTACATTAGGACTTGGTCTCGACCCGTGGTGCCGCCCGATGATGAACAGTTCGAGCCCGATTGGACCGATCACGTGATGAACGAAGGAGGCGCGCATGCAGACTTCACTCCTCGTGTGGTTGAATACGAGGGCGCCGAGTTCAATGATGAGTTTGTCCCGGCTCAGCAGGTCTACGATGCGATGGTGGCCGGGCAGTCCTTTGTGCTGGTCGATGCTCGGGTCATCCCCGACTATCTGATCGGACACATCAGCGGTGCAGTCTCCGTGCCCTTTGATTCGGTAGAGCAAGCCACCGATGTGATCTCGCGGGATCGCTGGGTGATCACGTACTGCGGTTGTCCGCATGCAGTAAGTGGTCGTGCTCGCGCGGCGTTCAAGCGCGCTGGCTTTGAGCGCGTGGCAGTGCTTGACGAAGGTTATTATTATTGGACCGATCAGGGTTGGCCTGCGTGCGGCGGGCGCGAACGCTATTGCGAGGAGTGAGCCTCCCTTTGGTTGAGGGCCCAGGCTAGACTTGAGTCTGTCGGCATTCGTGCGTTGGGCTCGTCCTTTTCGATTTCCTCGGTGAAGAGATAAGCGAGGCCGGCGCCGAGTGGAAAAGAGGCGGCAGCGGCAGCAGTCATGAGTCGGCCATCGTCCACGCCTAACCATGATAAGGTTGCGACGGTAAGCCCCGCCGCTGCGTACGATGCCGTGGTCATGATGCGCCCACGTCCCGGCGAGAATTTTCGATCGCTCGCCCACAGCGCGCCGCCGATCATACCTGCTAGCGAGCCGGCGCTAATCAAGGCGATGAAGCGGGCTTCGTCATCGTTGTTTGGAAAGAACGAGTTTTGCAGGAGCGCAAGTTCGACGCCGCCAAGCAGAGCGCCAGACCAAGCTAAAGTCGCAGCGCCTGCATGTAGGTTCACCGACTTGGATAACTTATACCCGCCAGCAGCTCCACCAATCGACGCACCGGCAACGACTAGTAAGGTCAGCGGCTCGATACTCAAGTTGTTGGCGCTAAGATTCATCATGAGAATGGCCGGCGCCCAGATCGCGCCGAGAAGCGCGCTTTCCATCACACCTAGCGTTTCCGGATATTTTTTAAGTTGGCGGCTGGCGAAGTAGGCGCCTCCAGCGCCTGACAAAACCGTTCCAATAATCATCGGCTCCTCATTGATACCCACGGCGTCAAAGACGCCTAGCGCCGAGACAGCGCCCAAGCCGATGCCAAGCAAGATCCCACTAAATGTACCTGGTTTCCTTGGTGTCTGGTCAGCGCTTAGAGCCATGGGCCCGGTTTGTGTTGGCACATTGCGGACGGTCAGTAACTCAGCTTGGGCGAGCTGCGCCAGTGAGCTTTGGGGGTACTTTTTGAGCAGCGCCTCGTAGCGTTGGATCGCCAGTGCGAACAAGCCTTCGTCACGAAACGCTCGCGCTGCCATAAGCAGTGCTAGATCATCTCGAGTCAGGCACAGATTTGCAACGCTACAGGTGATTTCGCTGGGCGAGCCCTCGGCTTTAGGCCTTGGATCGTTCGCATCTTGAGCGAAGGTGTTTTGAGGTAGCCAAAGTACACTTATCAATAGGGTACAACGCAGCATTCGGTGGCTCCTCAGCCTAACTTGGATGCCGAGACTGCGCTTTTTTGTAGCGCGCGGCAATGCATAGCTTAGCGAGCGCAATCATTGGCCGTTATCGTGCGAGTAAGCTCTCGCACGCCGTAACTGAGAGGGAATGATTTGCGCCGAAAGCTTGTCTAAACCACACCTGCTCTTGACCCGCGGGGTACTATGGCCGATGCACCTGCGCAGGAGTGAATATGCGTACTCTTTATCTAATGATCCTTCTTGGCTGGTGTGCGTGCTCAGAGAGGAGCTCTCGGGATCCCGCAGTGGATCCGAGCGACCCGAGTCGCATTCTGCGCGAGGCAAATGATGATCCGACTGCAGCCAAAGTCGACGGTACGATTATCTTGCGAAGTGAACTGGAAGAACGAGTTCAGTCGCAAGTCGAGCAGTTTCGTCGCACTGGACGTTCGATCACCCCAGCGTTCGAGCAGAGCACTCGTGTCGCTTTACTGAACCATTTGATCGATCGGGCGGTCTTATCGGCAGAGGGTAAGCGGCTTGGCGTCACCGTCGATGATTCTGCTCTAAAGCATCATGAGACGATGTTTCGAGAACGGTTGGGGACCGAGCAAGCGTTTGAGGGCTATCTGGCGCGGATCGGGCGTGATGCCGCCGGATGGCGAGCCGATCAAAGGCAACACTTGGTGCAGAAGTTAGTTTTTGATCGAGTGATCAAGAGCGTTGCGGTTACCGATGATCAACTGCTCAAGCGCTACAACGCTCAATCCCAGCGATATGCGCAACGGCGGCGTCTGCGTTTGGGTGAAATTCTCAAAAGAGTGCCGAACGCGGCGGAGATGCCAGATAAGACAAAGCGAGACCGGGCGACGAAAGACGCAGCCACAATGATCAATAAGCTGATTGTCCAACTGCGTAAGCCTGGCCAGCGATTTTCACTTTTGGCGCAACGAGTTTCAGACTCACCGAGTAAGGCACGTGGTGGTGATATCGGCTGGCGCGTAGCGGACCGCTTGACTCCCGCTTGGTTGGGTCATCTCAAAGATGCAAAAAAGGGAGCGGTGGTTGGTCCGATTCAGAGCCCCGACGGCGTTCGGTTGTTGAAAGTGATCGAAATTCAAGAGGCAACGCAGTTGAGCTTTGATGAGGTGAAAGTGGAATTACGACGAACGGCAGAGGCTCGAGCTCGCGCCAAAGCAGAAAGAGATTTCGTCAAACAACTTCGAGCCAAGGCAAACATTACCATTTTGGATCACCGTCTCAAAACCAACGAGCTTCCTCAAGCCGATCGTAAAGTGGTCAAATGATTTTTGGATGGCTCGCACTGAGTCTGTTGGCTGCCGACGTTGGCGACTTGATCGAGTCTAAAGCCTACGAACAAGCCTACACAATGACTCGACCCAAAGGGCTTGAGGGAGCGGCTTGGATTGGGTTCTTGTATGAAGCGGAGCTACTGGATGTAGTTCGCTTTGGCAGGGCTGCCGAAGGAGTAAAGAAGTTCAAACAGTGCCGGATGGCATTTGCAGCAGCCGCTCAGCGTGAGCGCTTACTACAAACCGAGCTACTCGCCCGGGCTTTGAACTGCGCTCAGAAAGGTAAGGAGGCCGATGTGATCGGCCTCTTGGCTGGGCAGCTACTCAAGACCAGCGAACAAGACCGAGCGTTGATCGCGTTAGCCACGCTTGAGAACGATAAGAACGCGGGGATGACGCGCCAGAAGTTGGTTGAGCGCTGTGCGTCGAGATGGTGTCGCGCAAAATTGCTCTCCATGGCTTCTGACGTGCTCGAGGGCAAGGCGCGAAAGCGTATCGATCAGACGCTGGTGCAAAGCTTCAGTGATTTGAGCGCAGGACGAGCGGCATTTGGTCGGCTGCAAAGGCAAGTTAAGCGCCGTAAAGATCGAAACAAGCTCCACATCTACTTGCCCAAGGAGGTCTTACTCGGCCGCGCCGAAAAGCTTTTGGCATCTCATGCCAATCAAGGAGCGCTCGACGCAGCGAGAGCGGCAGCTAAACTCAAGCCTGAAGCGAGTGAATTGTGTTTGATTTACGCAGTTCAAGGGCGAGCGTTGCGCAAGATGCGGCATCACAGGAAAGCGATAAAAGCTTATGACCGCTATCTTAAGCAGGCGTGTGACGATGATGCTGCTCCAGGTGTATTTTATGGTCGCCTATTTAGTCAGGCAGTGGTGGATTCGAGCCAGCTTGAGCCGATCGTGCGGCGCGCACACAAGCGGTTTCCGAATCATCGGCTGAGTGACGATTACCTGTTCTTTCTTGCTGAAGAGCATCAGCGCCGAGGGCGTCGAAAAGAGGCATCCGCAACGTACGCTGATCTCGTTCGTCAGCATCCTGACGGTGATATGAGCGAAGAGGCCTCCTGGCGGCGTGCTTGGCTTGCTTACCGTTCAGGTGATCTGGCTGAGGCGAAAGACCGTCTTGATGCTTTTCTGCGTGAGCGTCCGACCGCAGAGATACACCCAACGGAGCATCAGTTGAGGGCTCGTTTTTGGCGAGCCAGACTGCAGCAAAAGGATCATCGTAAGACGGCTCTGCAAGGTTTGCTGCGTGAGCACCCCGGAACTTGGCAAGCACTTCTGGCAGCGACTCATCTCGACGACAAGGATTTGCCGAAGCCGCTGAAAGGTATTGCGACCGCCAAGGGTCGCGTTGCTGCCACACCCGCTTTGCTGGAGGATCCGCGTTATACCAAGGCACAGGCACTGTTGAAGCTTGAGTTGCGGGATCAATCTCTGCGACTGCTCGAGTCGATTCCAATTAAGCTGTTTGGCATGAGCGATTTACTGCCGTTAGCCCAGTCTCTCATCGAGGCGGGAGGCGCCTTTGCTGCGGTCGGTCGATTGCGTCATGCACCCGCTTTGCGGGGGGCACCTCAAAAGGGGAGTGAGGCGATTTGGCGACTGGCTTTTCCGCTGCCCTACAAAACGCTAATCCTCAAGCACGCTAAAGCGAACGGTATCCCGCCAGCACTTCTCTTTGGACTGATTCGTGAAGAGTCAGGGTTCAACGCGAAAGTCTTATCCTGGGCGGGAGCAAAGGGACTCACTCAATGCATGCCACCGACGGCTCGTATGGTCGCCAAAAGACATAAAGTCCGTGGCTACTCGTGGACGAAGATGGATCAGCCTGAGTTGAACGTACGGATCGGCAGTCTGTACCTCGGTGGCTTGTTAAAGCGCTGGAAGGGCATCTTACCTATGGCAGTGGGCTCCTACAACGCGGGACCCGGCGCCATGAGGCGGATGCGAAACAAACACCCGAGCCTCGCGATGGATGTTTGGGTTGAAGAGATTTCGATTCGACAGACCCGAGAATACGTTCAGCGCGTTTTAGCCTCGGCTTGGACTTACGCTCAACTCTACCCTGACTTAGGGGCGCTCGACTTATCGAAGATGGGTATCAAGCGATGAGCCATGCGGGCCGCAGCGTTCATCACGGGAATCCCTTGTCGCATCTGGTCACAGTCGGTGGTGAGTGGATCCTTCGTCCTTTAGGATTTCGACGGCGACGAGTGCATTTTCAAGGTATCGATATGGAGGTCTTGGAAGGCTGTGGACGCGGTGGTCCAGACGTCGTTTTGCTGCACGGTCTCGGTGACCGTAACTCGACTTGGCATCGCGTGATGTGGCGCCTGAGATTAGGGCATTGGGGGCGTATTTTTGCACCGGACCTCGTGGGCTTTGGGCGGACTTTTCTACCCTCGGGTCGGGCGATGCCGACGCTCGATGAAGGCTTAGGTCTCCTCAACGGGTTTCTCGGTGGGCTAACTGATGAGAAGCCCTTGATTGTGGGTAACTCGTTGGGCGCCTGGTTGGGTTGGCGTTATTTGCTACGCTATCCAGAGTCGATTTCGGGCTGTTTGATGCTTGCTCCGGGTGGCTTTATGCAGCCCGATGAGCTCAGTGGTGTTGTCGAGCGATTTTTGTCGGGCGGGCAGGAAGAAATGACCCGAGCAATAATTGGTGATGCACGTCCCGAGGTACGGTTTTTCGCTCGGCGAATTATTGGCAACATGCTGCAAAGTCCGATGCTCAAATTGGTCGTGCGACAGGATTCGAAGCATTTGCTCTATCAAGACGGTGAACTCGCTCCTTTTGTGCAACGATTACGCTGCCTTTGGGGTACGTTGGATACCTTGATGCCTGAGAGCGGTCGACACGCTCTGCTTCGTGAGTTGGGCGATCATCTCGTGGTCGAAGAAGTGGGTCATGCGCCGCAGCAAACACGACCAGATTTAGTCGTGCGTGAAATGGTGCGTTTGTTGAGCCAGATCACACAAACCGAACCGAGCGCCCGAGACGGCGAGCGAGCGCATCCGCACGCTGAGCCAAAAGACGTTCCTGAACAGCAGTCGCGTGCTTGATGGTGATTTCGTTTGTCCCGATCTCGATTTCGACACCTGCGAGCAGGCCGCGACTGAGCTCGAGCACCGCATGCTGGGTCGAACCCAGCTCTTTGACCTTGAGCGAGAGCTCATCCCAGGGACGCTCTCGTCGTTTAAGGTGGGCTAGTGCGATGGGATATTTGCGACTGTTCATTAGGACCTATTTTAGATGACGCAGCGGCACTTGCAAAGTTGGCTTGAAACGTATGCTGAGTTCAAGCCGAGTATTCTGTTGGGTGCTTGTGATCTACCTGGCGGTGAGCGGTCCGTCTTTGCCCATAGTCCTACTCACGAAGTCCATTTAGGGCCAGGCGATGTTGACCGCTTAAATGAGACTCTAGAATCTACTCGCTCGGGTTGCGGTGGTTGGATTGGCTACCTGAGTTACGAGTTCGGCTTGCCATTTGTCTTTGAACCAAGTTTAGCGAGCGCAATCACACGATGGCCAGCAGGTTTTATTCGGTACTACCCGCAACTTGAATGGATAGATTCAGAAGCGATTGTTCTCCCTAATCAGCGCCAAAAGCCGGCGTTGGATTTACGGGCAACGATTTCTGACAAGGTGCATGCTCAACGTATCGAATCGTTGCTTGAACGCTCGATTGCAGGCGACATTTACGAGGCGAACCTTACTCGGCGATTTGTCGCCGAACCGTGTGATCCTGAACGTCTTTTTCTCGATCTTGCTCAACATGCTCCAGCACCTTATGCCGCTTATTTAAAGACGGATTTTGGACATCTTGTCTGCAACTCGCCAGAAGGTTTTTTACGCCTCGATACTGAGGGGCGGGTCAGCACGTTTCCCATCAAAGGAACGCGGCCTCGCGACCCTGATAGCGAACATGACGAGCGTTTGCGCGCTGAACTGAGCAGTGACCTCAAAGAGCGTGCTGAGCATCTGATGGTGGTGGATTTGCTTCGCAATGATCTCGGTCGAGTCTGTGAAGCAGGCAGTATTCATTGTGGTCCCTTGTTTGATTTGGTGGGTTATCCAGGAGTCTGGCATATGGTGACTGAGATTCGTGGTCAGTTGCTACCCGAGTTAACTCGTGCTCAACTCTTAGCAGCTACGCTGCCTGCTGGCTCGATCACGGGCGCGCCGAAACGTGCAGCCGTTCAGCATATACATCGTCTTGAGCAAGAGCCTCGTGGGCCGTATTGCGGCATTATTTTGGTCGCGACTGACGAGGGCGACTTGATCGCGAACGTCATTATTCGAACAGCGCTTTGCGATAATAATGAAACGATTGTGCAGACGGGTGGGGGCATTGTGCTGGATTCCGACCCCCAGCGTGAGTGTGCAGAAACTTGGCTCAAGTTGGGTAATTTCGCTAGCGGCATATGAGCCGAAGTTCTATGTCCGAGGCATCCTGATCTGGCGCAAAGGAGCTGCCATGAGTGTCGCTTATTCCAAATGGGTTGATTCCGCCGAACAAGCGATCTCAGATTTGAAGGCTGGATCGAGCGTCATGTGCGGGGGCTTTGGTCTGAGTGGGAATCCTGAAACCTTGATTCGTGCGCTTGCTGCGTCGGGAGTTGGTGAACTCACCTTGATCTCAAACAATATTGGCAATCAGGGGCGAGGGTTGGCTGTCTTGTTACAAAACGGACAAATCCGACGTGCACATTGTAGTTTTGTGGGGGGTAATCCCGACCTAGAAGCGGCGATGATGGACGGCACCGTAGATGTAGAACTCAACCCCCAAGGTACGCTGGCGGAGCGTATACGCGCCGGTGGCGCCGGGCTCGGTGGGTTTTACACGCCGACGGGCGCTGGTACACTGATCGCGCAGGGGAAAGAGACGCGCGAAATTGACGGTCGGCTGCACGTGCTAGAAACTCCATTAACCGCTGATTTTGCATTTGTTCGAGCGCGCCAAGGGGATGAGTTCGGTAACCTGAGATTTTATCGCTCTAGCCGGAATTTCCATCCGATGATGGCAATGGCTGGTCGTGTCACGATTGCTGAGGTTGAAGAAATCGTTCCTCTGGGCTCACTCGATCCTGACGATATTCATTTGCCTGGTGTGTTTGTCCAGCGTGTCATCCAAGGCGGACCTTACGATAACCCAATCGAATATCGAACCACGCGCTAGTTACTCGATCACCGGTCCGGCGTCTTTGAGCCAGCCTTTAGGGTTCAGCACTTTGGGGGGCTTGGGTGGTTTCCCTTGTCTAGGTGTTGGTCGGTTCAAGATGTCCGGGTTAAGAATTTCAACACCGAGCCCGTCAGCCCCCGTATCCCCACGGAAAATTGTTGGCGAGACCCATCTTTTTTTCGATTGAGCTCCAGCATCCGAGGCTGGCTGCTCGATGGGCTGAGCAGGTTGCCTTTGTCGGTCAGTTTTCGTCATCTTTTGGCGGTCGCCGGCGCGTTGAGTCGGTTTGCCAGTCAGGACGACGCGTAAGGGTAAGTGATCGCTGAGTATGCCTTTTTCTGGTGTTTGGACCCAGCCATAGCTTTGGGACCATGCGCGACCAGCAAAGAGGTGGTCGAGTTGGCGGTTGGGCGCATGAGCAGGAAAGGTGAAAATCCGCTCGGGTACTTTGAAGCGACTGAGTAAGTCGATGGTTGGCATGCCTGATCGAACCGTCTGAATAGTATTATCCTTTGAGAAATCGGTTTCCGGTTCGTCCAAAAACTTCGATTTTTGAGGAGCCTCTGGTGCGGTCGAATTGAAATCGCCGGCAACCAGGATCCGATCATCTTGGCGAGCGTCTTTCCAGACGAGGTCTTTAAGGAGGTTTGCCTGGTGCATCCTATTTGTGTTCGAGAACGCTTCAAGATGGATATTGAAGAGTTGGACGGGGCTTTCTCCGGGTACATCCAACTCAACGATTTGGACGGCGCGATTGAGGTAAAACCAGTTGTACCAAAACGGATTTTCTTCGGGTTGGGGAAGCAACACGCGCCGGTTACTCGTAATCGGGAAACGGCTTAAGATACCCTGTCCACTATGAAGACGTCCGAGCCATCGATCCGGCTCACCAAAAGGAAAAGGAATATATCGGGCATTCCAGGTGGTCACGAACGCGTAATAGGGGAAATCGGCTCGCTCAGCTAAGATCCTCAGTTGGTCCTGACCATAGGTTCGATCAGCGGCTCGATCGACCTCTTGGAGCAGCACGAAATCGACGTCAGCTGCCTTGATAAAATCGGCGATGGCTTCGAGCGTACCGTTGACCTCAATCTCTTGGTGTTTAGCAAAATGATCGGTTTCACCGCCGTAACCGTAGTGAACATTCCAGACCATACCGCGTAACTGGACAGGATCACGACGACGGCTATTTGCGATGGTAGCCACGGTTTCACCGATCAACTCAGGAAACTGGGCATCTTGAGCGCCTATTGAGCCACGCAGCGACAGCAGGCTCAGGCTGGCGAGCGCAACGATCAAGACCACGGCGATCAGAACGATTTGCAGCACTTTCATTCCTTGTCCCGTATCACAGCTTCCAAATCTTCGAGGCGTTCCTGGAGTTGATCCACTGATCTTTGCAATTCGTCAATTTGATTGGCCACTTGTTCCATCCTGGCCAGAGGATTGGTGAGCGTTGAGCGAAAGTGGCCAATTCCGCTCTCAAGGTTGTGGAGTCGTCGCATCATCACCTCTACACCTTGACCTAAATGAGTGGCTACAGTTTCCGGAATACTGCGTACTGCTTGTTCTGCCTCGACCAGTTTGAGCCGCGCCAAGGTCACTCTCGTCAGATCCTTGCCATCGGTTGAACTCTCGACGCGAATCTCTTCTCCGGAGAGGATCATCTCGCGCAATGACTTCAGGCTTACATAGCGACTACTTTGTACATCGTAGAGCTTCCGGTTAGGGTAACGACGGATAAGGCGCATGCGTTCGACTCCGTATCTCCCATCTCACGGGGATCGCAGCGTTACAAGGAAGGGCAAACCTAGGGTGTTCATTCGCTGTAAGGCGTGTACCGCAGTTTTATCGGTTCCGGATGATGCGCAAGGCCGTGTTTTCCGTTGCCCTCGCTGTCAAACGGCTATTCGAGTAGCGGCCTCGGCCGTCTCCGATTCCCCACCAGCAGCCGTGACACCGGCGCCTGCTCCTGCTCCAGCACCAGCGGCTCCCGCAGCACCCGCGTCGGCAGAACAACGGCGCTCGCGGGTGATCGAAGAAGATGAATTTGATGGCCCAATTGCCATGGGCGGTATGGCTGGGCCTGCAGCCGACGCGCCGGCGACGCAGCCGCCTGCGGAGTCGCCAGCTCAAAAATCGCCGAGTGTCGGACCGACCGAGGCGACGTCGCTTGAGGCCGAGGTTGAACCTGAGCTTGAATTGGCACCTGAATCCGGACCTGGCATCGCTCATACTGAAGAAGAACCTTTAGAAGAACCGTTAGAAGAACCGGCA
>CACGMS010000033.1 GCA_902574205.1 uncultured Candidatus Hydrogenedens sp.
CCAGCGGAACAGCCGATTAAGCCGTTAGAGGCGAACGTGCCTGAAATGCGCACCATCGCGTACGGTAACTTGAAGTACAGCATCGATAGTTTTGAGGCGAGCCTCGACGAGTCGGGTAAAGCAACCTCGGCGCCAAAGGCGATTCCAGGGATTTCGATGAGTTGGTTTGCAGCGAAAGACGCGTGCGAGGCTGCGGGCAAGCGCTTGTGTACGGAGCGCGAATGGCTGACTGCTTGCCAGGGGGCACTCGCCCAAGATGATGATGGCGACAAGCGCTATTCGGACGATAAAATGGAGGGGAGCCTTTATCCCTACGGACCCATTCACCGTATTGATCGGTGTTGGGACAAGCATGCTCACCATGGCTATCGTCCTGTATACACCGGACAGCATCCCGGTTGTGTTACCGCTGATGGCGTGTACGACATGACCGGTAATGTGGCGGAATGGGTGGTTGATGCCAAAGGTCGCCAAATCCTGATGGGTGGAGCCTTTGATTCGAAGGCGGATAAGGCACGCTGCTACGAATATAGCGATGTTTGGGGCAAGGGTTATGCCGCTGTTTCGACCGGCTTTAGATGCTGTAAGGACGGGGGGGGTCAACTGATGAGTAATGAACAAAAAAATGAATCGATCGCGTTGCTGCCCCTGATGGGCATGGCGGCTGCGGCTGCTGCAGTTGCCGCCGGTTTTCAGTTCGTGATGTCCTCAAGCGATAGCGCCGCGCACAACTCCAATTCTGGAACTCAAGTGGTCGCAGCGGCTGACGGTGAGCGTGTGGATTTAGCGGTCGCAGATGACCATCGAACTCGTGGTGCAAAGACGCCGAAGGTTGAGTTGGTCGTTTATGGCGATTTTGCGTCGCCATTTGCGGCGACAGCGGGCCGAGTGGTGGACACACTTCTTGGACAGTATCCGAAAGAATTACGTGTGGCTTATCGTCATTTTGTCACGGTCGATAATCACACGAGTACGTCGTCGGCGTTGGCGGCGGAGGCCGCTGCTAAACTGGGTAAATTTGAGGTCTTTCGCCAGCTTGCCTTTGGTCGGAATGACGGCTTAGGCTATGTTGATTTTAGCGCGTGGGCGGGATCCCTTGGGGTGTCCGATTCTGAATATCGAGCGGCGATGAAAGATCCGGCGACCCAAGGGGCTGTCGAAGCAGACGGCGCTCAGGCGGCTGCTTTGGGTTTGAAGCGACGACCAACGTTCTTTCTCAACGGGGTGCAGGTGCCAGGAACCATGCCCGCTGACGCTCTCGCGGGTTTGATTGATAAGGAGTTGACGGCGGCGCAGAGCGCAGGCGGATTAAAGGCTTTGCTCAAAACCGAACCGTTCGACCTTGAAGGTGTAGACATTGGAACGCTTGAGCAGAAGCGTGAAGGACAAGCTCGCTTTGGTGAGAGCACAGTCCGTATTGACGATAACGATCCATCTTGGGGCAAGCCAGACGCAACGGTTACTATCGTCGAGTTTGGTGACTTCCTTTGTCCGTATTGTAAGCGTGGTGCAGCCGCTTTGCGTCAACTCAAAGACAAGTACGGAGAGGACAAGCTACGAGTTGTCTTTAAGAATTTGCCCTTGCGTATGCACCGATATGCGGACGCATCGGCACGAGCAGTTCTGGCTGCCGGTCGCCAAGGTAAGTTTTGGGCGATGCACAAGCTCTTGTACGAGCGCCAAAAGGACATCAAGAGTGGTGGCGTGGATGCGATTTTAGGGTTGGCTTTGGAGCTGGGGCTGGACCTCGATATTTTGATGGATGATATGACGAGCGTTGATGTGCGTCAGCACGTGGCTAATGATATGGCTGAAGCTGAACGTATGGGTGTTCGGTTTACACCCAACTACTTTATTAATAACGAGCATATCGGTGGCGCTTTACCCTACAACAACTTTGTCCAAATCGTTGATAAGCATCTAGCGAAAGCGGGTAAATAATCGGCTGCCTTCTGGTCAAAAAGAGTAGGCTTGTGCCTTGATTGGCTCGGCGTTCGGCGCTGACGCTGCATCAAGTCGTTCTCCGTGTGTTGATCCTGCAGGGGGTTGCTTCTGGCGATCCCGGTTCAGGAGCGGTCAGCTGGAGGACATGTTGATCGATAGTTTGGTCCTGAGGCTCCATGCCTATGACGATAACATGGGCCGCGCCTAGCCCGGGGTACGAACATGATCAAAGCGCACTGATTATGAGAAGCTTGGTTTGGATGATAGGTTTGGGCGGATTAGCCTGTTCGAATACACCCGAACTCAGGCCGCCAACGGCGGCAATTTTCTTTGCTGACGAGCAGATGATTCGGGTTAATCCGGATCTCAATCCGCGCATTGAGTTGGCGCTCAGAGCCCCCGACGGTGTGCGAGAAATTGAAGCGAGCGTTAAGGGTGAGACGTCTGAATTTGCTGCAGAAGATCAAGGTGATGGACGATTTGTTACCACCCTTGAAGTGAACGATCTCGCTGATGGTGACTACACGATTATCGCTAATGGATATGGTGTAGGTGATCACGTTCAGTCGGGACAGCGACGATTGCGTGTCAGCCGTCAAGGTGTTCGACATACAGATTTCGATACGGTCGGTACTGCTCTGAGTCCGGGGTTGCATCAAGTGGATGGAAAGCTGGTGATCACATGGACAGATCGTCGACATAATGAGCGACGTCTGTATTGGCAGCATCTCAATGATACGCTTGAGCCAGTGGGTGAGCCCACTGCCCTTACTGATGCCTCATGGACTGTGGCTCGCGCCGAGGTTGTTTACGATGGTCATGGGCATTTCGGTGTATTGATGCAGACGCTTGAAGGTGAGGGCCTGCGACAAAGCCGCGTCATGGTAGTTGGGCTTGATGGGTCGGTAGTCGTGTCGCCGATCAGCATGGATCAAGATGGAGAAAACGGGCAGCCTGGTGGAGGGATTAGCTACGATGGAGAAGCTTTTGTCGCGGTTGCCCGAAGCTACTCTGATCAAGGTGAGTATATTCGTTACGCACGGTTTTCGACCCAAGGCCTGCTCACTCCACCGACGGTGATAGCCCGCGCCGGTGATGGTCTTTCGATCGGCGGATTTTTACCGTTTATGACCCTAACCGTTGTTGCTCAGGGTACACAATCGGTCGTCGCCTTTAAGCGAGCGAGATTTGATCAATTGTTCGATATTCAGATTCAGCGAAACCACATTGCGGTTGTGGATCAGGCAGGTTCCGTTGTGTCCGTTGAGGAGCTTTCAACTCAGTTGAATTTGAGTTTTGACCAAGAGGTGAGTGTGCATCGGCTCGGCGATCAGTTGGTTACCCTGTGGACGACGACTGACTTGACCTCCAATGAAGCGAACCCGCCTTATATACTCTATGGTAATACGGTCGACTTTGGGGTGGATGCTAGTCGCTGGCGGCCTTTGCTTTTAGCTAATCAGCCCTTGGACCGAACCGATTTCGCATTGACGAAAGACCCCAACGGTTATGGTCAAATGCTTTGGCAAGATCTGCGGTTTCGAGCCGAAGACGAAGGGGAACGTCTTCGCTTAATGACCGCGCCCCTAAGTCGTGATTTTCGCTTAGGTGAACCCAAAGCTTTGGATCATCCTCGTGTTGTTCTGGGGGTCAGTCATCCCAAGATTCTTTATCATAAAGACCAGTTTATCATGGCTTGGGTGGATGTTAGGCGCAGCGAAGGCCAAACGATAAAGAGTGAAATTTATCTCGAATCGCTGCGCCCTTAGGGTTTAAGAAAACCCTCCGCTACCGCATCGTTGCAGCACTTAGTGAGTAACGCCCACAGCGCAGGGCTTAAAGCTTCGACTTCACGGTTTCTGCTGAGCACTTGTCCCTTACTGATACCGTGTTTCGCCCAAGAACTCATGGCACCGCTTCGATGATTCATGAGTATGGGCTGGAGTCGGTCTAAGGCTCGGGCGAGCCGTGCTTCAGGGCTTTTACCGGCTTCAAATTCATCCCAAATGGTGCGCAATTCATGGGCTTGGTCCTTAGGCAATAGACCGAATAAACGATCTGCCGCTTGCTTTTCGCGTTCGATTTTATCGGCATGGCCGCTGTCGTCATAGGCAAAGGTGTCACCAGCATCAATTTCAACGACATCATGCAGTAAGAGCATGCACAAGACCTTCGCTCGATCGACGGGAGTCGGGCTTTGGTCCTCAAGAACCAGACCCATGATCGCTAAATGCCAACTGTGTTCAGCCGTATTTTCTCGTCGTTGTGCGCTCGGTGTAAGGTTTTGTCTGAGCACCGCTTTGAGACGGTCCATCTCCAGAATAAAGGCAATTTGTTGGCGAAGGCGCGTGTCCATAGACATTCGGTACGGGTCGGTGGTGTTCGTGGCAAGCGATCCAGGCTATAAAGCATGTGGCGATAGGAAGGGCTTAGCCGATGCAGCGATTAGTCATCTTGAGCTTTTTGATGGTCCTCAGCGGTTGTCCTGAGGGTCAAACGATCGTGCGCAACATCGAAGCCTTGTGCGGAAACGGGGTCGTTGATGATCTCGAGGCTTGCGATGATGGCAACCGAGAGACTGGGGATGCGTGTACGAACGATTGTCAGGTTGCGGTGTGTGGCGATAAGATTTTGCGAACCGATTTGTTTGTTGGTGAGGTCGGGTCAGAGAGTTGTGATGACGGCAACGAAGTCGATACAGATGCCTGTACCAACGTCTGCCAAGTGGCGACCTGCGGCGATGGTCAGAGACGGTTGGACTTGAGTGAGGGGGACGCAGGTTATGAAGCTTGCGATGATGCCAATACCGTCGACGAAGATGCGTGTTTGACCAATTGTCGGATCGCTCGTTGTGGTGACGGCGTGGTTCGTCAGGATATCGAAGAAGGAGCAGAGGGATTCGAGGCCTGCGATGACGCTAATGAAGAACAGGGCGATAGTTGTAAGAATGATTGCAGCCTAAATGTCTGCGGCGATGGTGTGGTACTCAATGGCGCTGAGGCGTGCGATGATGGTAACCAGATTGATGATGACGCGTGCACGAATTCATGTGCTTTGCCGGACTGCGGCGATGGCATCGTTCAAGAGGGTGAAGAGTGTGATGATGGGAATGAAGATGTGACCGACGCATGCACCATGAACTGTCGCTCCGCCGTGTGCGGTGATGCGATTCGACGTTTGGATTTGGAAGAAGATGAGCCTGGTTATGAAGCTTGTGATGATGGCAATATTGTCGACGAGGACGCCTGTGTTTCGTGCCGTTGGGCAGTCTGCGGCGATAGCATCTTGCGCGCCGATGTTGAGGCTGGTGAACCTGGTTTTGAAGAATGCGACGATGGGAATTTAGACGATGACGATGGCTGTTCTTCTCGGTGCCTAGAAGAGCGTTGTGGTAACGGTCGTCGAGATGGGGCAGAGGCGTGTGACGATGGCAATCAAGTCGATACCGATGACTGTACTAATCGTTGTCAGCGAGCCGCTTGCGGTGACGGGTTGGTGCACGATGGCGTCGAAGCCTGCGACGATGGGAACGACAGTGTCGGTGATGGTTGCGATCGCCTGTGTCGCATTGAAGCCTGCGGCAACGAGCGCGTAGATGCCGGTGAAGAATGCGATGATGGCAATCAAGTCAATGACGATTTGTGCACGAATCAATGCCGAGTAGCTGCCTGTGGTGACGGTATTTTACGCGATGATTTGGCGCCAGGTCAGCAAGGGTTCGAAGCCTGCGACGATGGTGATCGAAACAATGCCAATGGCTGCACGAATGACTGTGAACGCGCACGTTGCGGAGATGGTATTCGGCGGAGTGACTTAGCACCTGGAGTAGAGGGCTATGAGGCGTGTGATGACGGCAATGGTGTTGATCAAGACGCCTGTCTCAATGGTTGTCGCGTGGCGCGCTGCGGTGATGGTGTTCGCCGACTTGATCTTCGACAAGGTGATGCCGACTATGAAGGTTGCGATGATGGCAATCTCAATGACGGCGATGCCTGCCGAACCAACTGTTTAGCGGCGAGCTGCGGGGACGGCGTTCGACGCGCCGATTTGCCGCCAGGACAACCCGGTTATGAGAGTTGCGATGACGGTAATCGTGAGCATGCCGACAGCTGTACGAATCAATGTCTGATCGCTCGCTGCGGTGATGGCATCGTGCGCACAGATGTGGCGCCAGGTGGTGTAGGTCATGAGGCGTGTGATGATGGCGATCAAAATGACGCTGATGCCTGCACCAATGATTGTACGATTGCTCGCTGCGGCGATGGTCGAGTGCGTAACGATTTAGCCCAAGATCATCCGGACGCTGAAGTGTGTGATGACGGCAATCAGTTCTCGACCGATGGTTGCCTCAATAATTGTATTCCGGCGCGGTGCGGTGATGGAATCCATCGGCAAGATCGCCAAGACGGACAATGGGGTTTCGAAGCTTGCGATGATGGGAATCAATGGGAAGATGATGCCTGTCGGACCAACTGTCGCATTGCTCGGTGCGGTGATGGTGTTCTACGAACCGACGCAGCCTTCGGTAGCCCCAATTATGAAGAATGCGATGATGGTAATTTAGTGGCTACTGATTCATGTACTGATGAATGTTGGCGTGCTATATGCGGTGATGGAATCCGCCGAGTAGATTTAGCGCCAGGCGCACCGGGGTATGAGGCCTGTGATGATGGTGCTGTTGATAATGGCTGCAGTTTTAACTGTGCCTTTGAAGGCTGTGGTAATGGCGTTCAGGATCCTGGTGAGCCTTGTGATGACGGAAACCAAATCGACACTGATGCTTGCCGCAACGGGTGCAGTTTAGCGCGTTGCGGTGATGGTGTTCGCCGCACGGATCGAGTGCTTGGGCAAGAGGGTTACGAGGCGTGTGATGACGGCAATTTGGTTGCTGGTGATGGTTGCTCAAGTGGTTGTCGTGTTGAGAATTGCGGGAATAATGTCGTTGACCCCGGCGAGGCCTGTGATGATGGCAATCAGGATCAAAGCGATGGGTGCACGAACTTATGCCAACGCGCTGTTTGCGGCGATGGACATCGCCGTGTGGATCGACAAGAGGGGCAAGAGGGCTATGAGGGTTGCGATGATGGTAACGCCAGCAATGACGACGGTTGTACGACATCGTGTACGTTAGCTCAGTGCGGTGATGGTATCGTTCGTGGGGGCGTCGAAGATTGTGACGATGGAAATGGTGATGATCTTGATGCGTGCCGTAATGATTGTACCTTAGCGGTCTGCGGCGATGGTGTTCGTCGGCAAGACATTGCTGAGGGCCAACCGGGCTACGAGGCCTGCGACGATGGGAATCGGGTCAATACGGATAGCTGCCTTAACTCATGCATTGTTGGTCGATGCGGCGATGGGATTCGGCGTGATGACCTTCAGGCTCATCATCCCAATTTTGAAGAGTGCGATGATGGTAACCAGCAGGCTAATGATCAGTGTACAAATGTCTGCACGGTGGCTCGATGCGGTGATGGGATTGCACAAGCGGGAGTGGAAGCCTGCGATGATGGCAATGCCTTTGATAACGATAGTTGCTTAACCAACTGCCAACCGTCACGCTGCGGCGATGGCGTTCGTCGCCAGGATATTGGTCCAGGTCAAAATGGCTATGAAGAATGCGATGATGGCAACCAAAGTAATGGCGATGGTTGTTCGAACGCATGTGAACTCACCAACTAGACGCTCAAGAGCATGCGTCGCCGATACCGTCGGCGTTGCTATCTGATTGGTTAGGGTTGGGCGTGTAGGGGCAGTTGTCTCGACGATCTACGATCCCATCATTGTCCGCGTCGTCGTCACAGCTGTTGCCGATGCCGTCTCGATCATCGTCACCCTGGTTGTCACGACCTTGGCTGGCTCCGGTGAGTCTGAGCTGCAGGCCATGTGCAGGTTGCCCGGAGCGGGTCGTAAAGCTTGCGCCAAAGCCCCAGGCGCCGCCTCGATTGCGAACTTTGACCAGCAGTTGATGCAGGCCAGGCTCAATGGTTAGTGGAACCTCGTGATCGGTCAGTTCATACCCACGACAAATGCGGTTATCGATAATTTCCTCACCATCCCACCAAACTTTCCCGCCATCATCCGTCCCGACACGCAAAATCACGTCGTGAGCCTCTTCAGCATAGACCCACAGCGAGCCATAGGCGATAACGTCGGCTCGATTGGCAATCAAAGAGGAGCAGTCAACATAGCCCGACGCTGAGGCTTTGACTCGCTCCCAACTGTTGGCTCCGTAGGTATCGCCATATTCTGGCTGCACCGCTTGCTCACCTTGTAGGTAGTCTTCATCACTCACCTGGCAAATGGTATCGGAGGCAGCGTAAGGTCCGATCATGAGCCAGTGTCGAACGATACCTTGATAGTCCGTACGAAAGAACTCAGGGCGTGACCCATTCGGGACTCTAGGACAATTGTCTTCGCCATCAGCGATGCCATCGTCATCATCGTCACCATCGCAGGCGTCGGCAGTGCCGTCAGCGTCCAAATCGACCTCGTCGTTCATGGAAAACCGACCGTTTAGGCAACTATCATCCAGCGCCTTGATTTGGATGGAATAACCGTCAATTGGCACCCTCTGGAAGCCTGCGACACAGACGACATAATCACCCTCGTGAAGGTAGCGGGCGCTCAGGTTCTCATTTGGTAAAATTGCTGCGCACGAGTCGATGCCGCTGTTGTCGTCACGCAAGACGATCTCACGTGACTCAGCGTCGTAGATTCTTAGGTACGTGTCGCCAGGACAGCCCTCTCCACCATCGTCAACCTCCACCGTGAGATTGCCTGTTTGTGGCACGCTGACTTGGTAGCAGTCTTGGTCGCCGTCGGTAAGACGACCATGGATTTGTATCGAGGATTCGACCACCTGCGCTTGTGCTAAGGTGTTGTTCGGTTCGACCTCAAGTTCACCTTCTTCGATGCGGCAGCCTGGAGCACAACCATCAGCGCCGATCGAATTACCATCATCGCAGGTTTCACCGTCATCGGTTACACCATCACCACAGCGAGGTAATGTACAATCTGTGCGGCAGCTGTTTGATGTTCGGTCATTGTTGTTACTACCACGATCGCAAGCTTCAGGTTCCTGAACGATTCCGTCGCCGCAGAACCCAACAGAAACGGAACCACCGGTCGAGCCCGCATCCAGTATCTGTCCGGCTGGAACATCTAGCGTTGAGCAACCCAGCAAGGACAACCAAAAGAGCCCTGAGGGAACAAGGGAACGTCGGCGTATGAGCCACACCATGGTGCAATCCTTATCCGAAGAACGGGAGATTGGGTTCGCTAATGTGAAAGGGCGTAACAACTGGATGATCGGCGATACCGAGGTAGGTTCGTAAAGCATGGTGAATAGAGCCGGGTGTTAAGCGGATACCATCGTCATTGCGAGCTAAGGTCTGTGCATCGATTGAGTGTCCGACGTGTCGCTCGTTGCTGCTCCCAATGACGCGATTCCCGACAATACCGGGTGCCATCATCATGAGGCTCGTGATCGACCAGTGGTCTTTGCCATTGTTCATATTGTAGCCAGGCGTTCGTCCGAAATCTGAACCCACCAAGACGACGAGTTTATCAGCCACACCTTGACGCTCAGCCTCCTCGACGAGGAAGTCGAGCCCTTCAAGAACATTTGCGAGTCGCGGGATGTGCGTTGCGTCATGATTCCCATGGGTATCGAAGCCACCATGCGTTAAGCTGGCGCTGGCGGTCAGCCCCGCCTTATAACTCGCTACTGCGAGTTGAGCTTGGCGCTTCAGTGGATTGTTTGAGTTGTCGAAGTCTTCAGGGAGAAAAGCGGTCAACTGCCTGAGCTCATTCTCGCCTTGCCGCGCAAGGAAGAGCGTCGATCGAGCTTTCTTTTCCTTGGGTAAGGTGGCGTGTGCGACCGCTTCGTCTCGGCGCGCTTTACGGGCAGCTTGGATACGGTCCATGGTCGCTTGGCTATGGAAGGTCAGGCTCGCGTTGTTCGGGTCAACTCGGTTGGGAAATGCTATTCGAGCGAGGGCGCCCACGTTGCTGATACGGGTTCTAGGCACCACGTCGGCGGTGTAGTCGTAACCACCATTGGAGATGAAGGTCAGCGGGCGCCCTGCCGCGACAGCGCCTGCAAAGAGCGCTGATAAACTTGGCGTGCCTTCGGCAAGATTACCGCTCCAAATGTGACGAGTTCCACTCATGTGACCGTTGGTCGACGTGTCTATTCCATTAAATACAACGAGCCGTTGGTAGTATTTTTCAAAGATAGGCGTGAAACGGTCCACTGGGGCGTATTGAATATTGCCTGCGGTTCGTATGTCCCCAGTAAAATACATGTTCATGGGGTCCGCACTGTTTTCGTTCTCACGTCCCTTTGGATCACAAAGCGAGGTGGGGTCCCATCCGCCGCCCGCGTGGATTGTGACAAAGAACAGCCCGTCATACGGTGTATTTGCTAGCATTGGGTCAGCAGCAAAGGCGCGGCCGAGCCCTAAGGGAGAAGCGAGCGATACCCCAGCTAATGAGGCCAGTTTCATGAAGTCACGACGATCCATGGTTTGCCTCCTTATTCGTGTAAAAATCGGTAGTCAGAGAGCATGTAAGTCAAGACCGCCATCCATGACCGCAGGATGTAGTTGCGATCATACGTTATTCGCCGTTCTGCCGGCAACGCATCCCAGGTGAAGTAATCTCGTTCAGCCCGGCAGTAGTAATGCAATTGAGGGATGACTTCTTGCCGCTCGAGCATGCCTTTGCCTTCGCGCCAGGTATCGTAGAAGATGCTGTACGCTCGCTCGACTTCAACACTGTCGAGTCGATGTTCTTCATCGAGTACTCGTCGGAACAGGTATCGTATGTTCTCTTTGATCTTGAGCTGAGCACCGGGGATCGCAAACCCGTCAGCCGTTTCCGGTTCAAAAGTACGCTCGACATGAGGATAAAGACGACGTTGACCTTGATCCAATGTGAAGTCTTTCGCCGTCACCCAGCACGCCACTTCGTTCGCCATCCGCAAACCGATATTTGCCATCAGGCCATTGGGCTTGGTGAGGCGTTTGGTCACACCATCTGAGTCAATCCCGCCATACAGCAATTTGTAGTCTTGGAGCAGTTGGTTGTTGCTGGCGAGTCGGGGTTGCCAGGAGAAGCCCGTTACCGCTTTTAGCTTTCGGTCCAAGCTTTCCGGCGACAAGAGTTTAGGGCTGCCGGCTAGTCCGGCTGCTGCTTCAGAGGCGACTTCAGAATCCACCGCTTCGCCCCTAAAGTAGGGCGTGAGGATCAGTTTGGCGATCAGGGTCTTTAGGTTCATATTCGACGTGATGAATTGTTGCTGAACTTCATCTAGGATCTGCGTTTGTAGATCGAACTGAGCTTGCTGGAGCGCTGCGCCGGGTGCGGTGGGGTCAGGCGGCGGTATGAGCAGTTCTTCACCGATCACCAACTCAAACATGAGGTGAGTAATCGCTAAGGGGAATCGAGGGTCAGTGACCGTGCGTTCGGCGAACCAGGGCAGCGCTGCACCCCATTGATTAGAGGGAATCGCGTCGTCTTCAAATGCGGGTGGTACCATCTCTCCATACCAGCCATTCTCTCGAGGTCGATATCTCCCGTTGTGGTCCCAATTTTGAAACGCTCCAGCCACAGGGTCTAGGGTCGTGTGACACACCGTACACTGTGGATCATTCATCGTTGGATTGAAGATCTGCGAGCCCGTGGGGTCGACCGGACGGTCCGCCAGTCTGAGGATATCGGTTGCAAGGAATTTTCGCATGAACATCCACGCGCGATGGCGATTGCGGTTCGTCTCCGTCGTTGGGAACCGGTTGAGCCACGCAGAGGTCGTCAAGATGCCTGATGTGGGCACTTCAGGAAGAGACACGGGAAAGTAGCTTTTATGGTCGTACTCGTTGTGATCGCCGCCATCTGGGAAGGCGCCTTGACCAACATCCACTCCATAGGACCGAGCGGAATAAGGATTGACCATCATGTAGTCGGCGGTGAGAATTTCAGAAAACGGTCGGTCCTCTGCGACCACAAAGGCGACAAGCTCAAGGGCAGCTCGGGCAGCGCCTTCGTTAGCATAATTGCGGTAGCGTCGACGCATCGATTGCCGCTCGTCTTCATCAGCGATTTCTAGCGCCGAACCTTCGTACCAGTAGGCGGGATAACGGTTGCCATCGAGTCGCTCGAGCATGTTGTTGCCACCGAGAAATCGATCGGTGAGCAAAATGTCATTGAACATTTCTTTCAGGCGCTCCGAAAATGCCTGTTCTTTCATCAGGTTCATCAAGACCAACTCGACGCCGGTGGCGCTAAGCCGATCGACCGTCGCATATTCATCCGCTGTCGGGAGCCTGCCGGCGAGATTCAACGATGCTCGCCGCAGGGTGCGCGGAAAACTCATCATCGATACACCTTTGAATGGGTCATCTTGAGCGGTTGTCGATGTTTCGCATTCGATCGGGTTGCGCACGCGCTCGGCAAAAGCTGCAAGGGTCGCATATTCTGCGCTGTCCTCTGCGAGGACTTTACCGCCGCCGTGGGGCATCGCTTCGGTAGGTTTAAGAAGAATGAACGACGTGCCATCACGCTCGAGGCTAGATAAGTAGCTGAGAACCTCTTGGTTGGTTTCCATGTAGCCGGGCTGAGCCGACGGCATCATGACGAATTCGGTCTCTCGAGCAATGCCTTGGGCGTTGTGGCAGCCCAAGCACTTGCTCTGGAGGACCTGCGGCCAAACGTTTTGAGCAAAGAAGGTTTGATCATCGACGCAGAGTGCTTCGGGTGCAACTGGTTCTTGAGCCGGTTGCTCCTCGGTACACGCTATGCAGCCGAGAACAAAGACGCCTAAGGCAGCGGCGCGCATCGTGAGCATGGGCATCTCCATTGGGCGTAGCTGTGCCGGGCGACACAACGCATAGGGGTTCACTCAGTGATTTACCGGCCTACGCGACGAAATGCAAAGGACCGACCTAAACGCGGGGTTTGATTCGCAGCGCCGATGCGGTGGTGCTTGCTCCCTGGGTGTGCGCTTGATAGCGCCGCCGTCTAAAGATGAGGCAAGTGAGGAGGATCAATGCGCCCAAGGGACCTAAAAGGTGTCCGTCGATTTATGGACGATCATTTTCGTCATTTTAACGCCGCTACATTGGTCGATTCGGCGAGGGCGTGGGCAACGCTCAGTGCTCGAGGCGATGCGATGATCGTGACTTTAGCGGGTGCAATGAGCACTGCTGAGCTTGGTCGCTCTTTAGCGGCCATGATTCGCGCAGGTAAGGTCCAAGCGATCTCGTGCACCGGCGCTAACCTCGAAGAGGACCTGTTTAATCTGGTTGCGCATCATCATTATCTACGATTGCCTAACTACCGAGACCTGACTCCCGAAGACGAAGCTGATTTGGCGGCAAAACAACTCAATCGAGTGACGGATACTTGCATTCCAGAAGAACAAGCCATGCGCGTCGTCGAAGGCGCACTGCTCAGCCTTTGGCAAGATGCTGAAGCAGCTGGTGCCTCCTCTTTTCCTCACGAGTATTTCTATGACCTCCTCCTCAACGAGCGGGTTGAACTGAGCCCAAAGGTCAATCCGGAACATTCTTGGCTGCTTGCTGCGGCGCAGAAGAATTTACCGATTTTTACGCCGGGCTGGGAAGATTCAACACTCGGTAATATGTTCGTTGCGCGCCACCTGGCTGGTGATCTGCGCGGTCTATCCGCCATCCGCGGAGGCTTGGAAGCGATGAAGGCCCTCATCGATTGGTATCGAGATACGACCCGAGATGGCCAAGGCATAGGATTCTTTCAGATCGGCGGCGGAATTGCAGGCGATTTTCCCATCTGCGTGGTTCCGCTCTTGCATCAAGATTTGGGCGAGACCGAGCGCCCGCTGTGGTCCTACTTTTGTCAAATATCGGACTCGACGACTTCTTATGGTTCGTACTCCGGTGCCGTTCCCAACGAAAAAATTACGTGGGGGAAACTGTCACCAGTCACACCTCGATTTGTGATTGAGAGCGACGCCACAATTGTCGCTCCGCTGATCTTTGCTTGGGTTCTGGCGCAAGATGATTAGCGCTTGATGTCGATCGCTGTACCTAAGATTTCATCTTCTGTTCTCAGGCTAGCTAGGTTGGCCCGATAAAGACTTTGGGCGCTGATTTGAGTCGTGGTTTCTCGCACGAGGTTGACGTCGGATAAGCCTTGTTGTGCGTCGGTGGGTTGACCGCCGGGATCGACCAAGGCGCTGACTCCTGGCGCCTGATCCGTGAGATGAGAGGATCCCGACTTAAAGTCGGCGGTGGTGACGTTAGCGACCTGGTGGGCGCTGTTGCTCATGACGCGCGATGCCGCACGCAGTGCGCTCAACCCGATGCTGCTGTTAATTCCGTTCGCCATGGTTCATTGTGCGCCTTCACGCTGGCTTATGCAACTCGCTATAACGGGAGAAGCATCAGGCTTCGCACCCGTGGGGCTTTGGGATCTGTCAAAAGGATTGGTCTCGTCGGGGCTGTTGGCCACGGCTCGCTATTCGGCACAGATAAACCATAGATCAGCGGAATTGATCGTTTTTTGTGATTCAGTTGTAGGCTCTAAACGAAAAGAAATCACTTAAAGCCTGGCGGATTGGGTTCGGCCGCCTTTCTTGAAGGGAAGAAGGAGTCAACGATGTCGAATTCAGCAAGCCCGCGGCGCAAGCGCACCGGTAAATTTCAAGCCGAGGTCAGTCAGGTCTTACGCCTAGTGATCAACAGCTTGTACTCGAACAAAGAGATCTTTTTGCGCGAACTGCTCTCCAACGCCTCTGATGCGCTCGAAAAACTGCGCTTTCGCGGTCTAACCGAATCCGGATTGATGGGCGACGACGAGCGCCTGGAAGTTCGATTGATCACCGATCTCGAAGCGCGGACATTAACGATTCATGATACCGGTATAGGCATGAGTAAGGATGAGTTGGTCGAGCAACTCGGAACCATTGCTCACTCGGGAACGAAAGCGTTTTTGGAGCGCTTAGATGCAGCTGGAGACGAGAGTCAAAAGGCAGAACTGATCGGTCAGTTTGGAGTGGGTTTCTACTCCGCATTTCTCGTCGCAGATCGCGTCGAGGTGGTGAGTCGTGCTGCAGGGACTGAGGAGAGTTGGATGTGGAGTTCAGCGGCTGATGAAACCTGGACCGTTACCCCACTCAAAGAAACCACCGATCGCGGGACCTCAGTCGTCTTACATCTCAAGGAGGGGATGGATAGTTACCTCAATGACTGGACGTTGAGGCAGTTGGTTAAAAACTATTCTGAGTTCGTACCGTTCCCCATCATGATGAAGCCAACGGTTGGCGAAGCGGATGACGAACCGACTTGGGAACGCGTCAATGACGCGGAAGCAATTTGGCGTCGGAGTAAGTCCGAGATTGATGATGATGAGTATCAAGGGTTTTTCAAGCACCTTGACCCCATGGCTGGCGAGGCCATGTCGTGGACGCACTTTCAAGTTGAAGGTTCGCAGCAGTTTACAGGCCTGATCTATCTTCCCAAGCAGGCTCCCCAAGGCATGCAGTTTGTCCAACACAACAGTCGCGTTCGATTGTATGTTAAACGCGTCTTCATCATGGATGAAGTGGACGCCTTGGTCCCCACATGGTTGCGCTTCGTATCTGGCGTGATTGAAAGTGAAGATCTGCCTCTGAATGTCAGTCGAGAATTGCTGCAAGACAGCGCAATTGTACGCTCGATTAAGGGCCAGATCGAAAAGAAGGTTATTGATGCTCTAGCCAAGCAGAAGTCGAACGATTTAGAAGCGTACACCGAGTTTTGGTCAGCGTGCGGACCGGTCCTCAAAGAGGGCATTCATCACAGCTGGAAACATCGCGAGCGCCTAGCGGGTTTGGCACTGTTTGCGACAACGCAGGGTGATGAACTGACCGATTTAGATGCCTACCTTGAGCGGATGGGTGAGGATCAAGATACCATCTACTACATCACCGGCGAATCGGCTCAGGCGTTGGCTGCCAGTCCTCACGTAGAGGGGTTGATCGCAGCGGGGCATGAGGTGCTGTTGTTGACGGATCCCATCGATGAATGGGTAGTTGATAGTTTGACCGAGTACAAAGGAAAGACATTGCGCAATGCGAGCTCAGGTGAACTCAAGCTCGATGAAGATGCGGAGGCGTTGCGTGAAGAGCAAAATGAAGCCTTTGCCGCATTACAGGGTCGAATTAGTCAGGTGTTAGGTGATCGCATCGGATCGGTTCGCATCAGTGATCGATTGACCGATTCAGCAGTTTGCCTGGTCGTTCCTGAAGGTTCGGTCAATGCACGGATGGAGCGATTGCTCAAGACGCATGGACAAGAAGTTCCTGCTGCGAAACGAATTTTCGAGATCAATCCCTCGCACCCGACCATCACGAATCTTCAAAGCCTCGCATCTCGTGATGAGGCGCCTGAATCGTTAGGTGACTGGGTCGAGCTTCTCTATGATCAGGCGTTGTTAACGGAAGGATCTGCGATTCAAGACCCCGCAGCCTTTGCTCATCGTATGAGCCGTTTGCTGCAGAAGGCAACGGCAGCTGAGTTGAATTAGTTCAACCGATGGACTTGCTCGTAGCAAGCCTAGCGGCATTAGGCCTAGGGCCTGTAGCAGTTCGCTTGAGTGCTGGTCGTTCAGGTCCATTACAAGTGCTCGACGCGTTCATTTTGACCTCCATCCTTTGGTTGGTTGGTTTGACCTTGTTGCCGAATGCGTTGCAGACAGGTGGCGCTTCATCAGCTGTGGCGTTGATTGTCGGGTTTGGGTTGCCCGGGTGGCTTGAACACCGATTCAGCCACCGTTCGTTTCGAGCCCATGATCTCGCCTTAGCTTTTGGTGTTCTAAGCCTCGCACTGCATTCATTAATTGATGGAATTGCGCTCGCCGCGCCCTCGGTTGAGCACATTGAGCACGGTCAGGAGCTTGCTTCGGCGGTGCTCATTCATCGTTTGCCTGTCGGCATGACGGTGTGGTGGTTGCTACGAGATCGTAAGGCATTGGCTTGGTTTGCGCTCAGCTTGGTCGCATTGGGGACGTGGGGTGGTTTTGCCTACGGCGACCAACTTTTAGCGGAGTTTACGCCAACGGCTTTGGCATGGTTTCAGGCGGTTTTAGCGGGTTCGTTGTTGCATGTTGTGGTTCATCGCTCGCATCCGATTGAATGGAGCGAACGCCAGCCATTAGCCCAGATAGCGGGCGCTGCGTGCGCAGGTTTGGTGCTCTCGCTGTCGGTTGGACATCACGAAACCCGCTCGTTAGCGCAAGCCTTCATTGAGCTGGCAGGCTTGAGCGCCCCGGCGCTTTTGCTGGGTTATCTGGGAGCCGGGCTTTTGTTTGCCTTTGTGCCTGCAGCCGGCATGGCGTGGTTGGGTCGCGGGTCGTCAGTGAGTCAGGCTGGGCGTGGCATGCTTTTTGGGTTGCCTCTCCCCGTGTGTAGCTGCGGTGTGCTGCCCTTGTATCATAGCTTGGTGCGTCGAGGGGTGCCGAGCGCCGCGGCGTTTAGCTTTTTAGTCGCCACGCCCGAGCTTGGTTTAGACGCCATCATTTTGTCGATGCCCTTACTTGGGGTGCCATTCACGATCACTCGCGTGTTGGCGGCGGCGCTCATTGCGGTGCTTGTAGGTCTCGCCTTATCTTGGGCTGTAAACGCAGTTGATAAGGTAGAGGATGAGCCTGAACCTCCGCCGACAACGAAGCGGTGGCAGTCGGTGTGGCGAACGGGTTTTGTCGAGGTTCTTGACGAAACGGGTCCCTGGGTCGTTTTCGGGCTTGGGGTCGCAGCTTTACTCGCTGTTGAGATTGATCTGAGCGCTCTGGCTGCCTTACCTGACGCGATCCAGTTGCCGCTGTTCGCATTGCTTGGTTTGCCCGTTTATGTGTGTGCTTCGGGCGCGACCCCTTTGGTGGCTGTATTGATTGGGTTGGGGGTTTCGCCAGGCGCTGCGCTGGTTTTCTTGCTCACGGGTCCGGCGACCAATGTCACGACCTTCGGCGTTTTGTCCGCTCTGCATGGCAGGCGTGTAGCGGTCGGGTTTGCGACCTCAGTCGTCGTAGGGAGTTTGCTCGCTGGCAGCGTGATCAATAGCCTCGGGCTGGATTGGGGGTTTCCTGAGCTGCAAACCAGCGGTCACGAGATGCTCAACACTTTTGAATGGTTGAGTTTAGTGGTGCTCGGTGTTTTGCTGGTTGGCTCCTTGTGGCGACAAGGTGTACGAGGCTTTGTCGGACATGTCTTAAATCCCGGCGCTGAGGACCATGATCATGATCATGATGATTATGGGCAATGCGATCATAGTGACGATGAATAGTTTATGAAGTGAGCTCGTTATGAGTGTGGGGGGAAGCGATGATGCTGGCTGTTAGTTTATTGCTTGCGACGGGAAGTCCGGTGGTCTCTGCGCCGGCGGTCGCTGGAGCGGCTCAGGCGGCGCCGACGATTGTACGTTTGGGTCCACGGTCGGGTAAGCTTAAGTTTCAGGCCTTTAGTCGACTGACCGATCCTTTTGGTGATTTTGGTAGCTGGCGCGGTGAAGTCGCCATTCCTAACAATGATTTGAGCCGTGCGAGCGTGATGATTCGCGTCGAGTTATCGACCATCAACACGAGCAATACAAAGCGCGATACCCATTTACAAAACGCAGACTTCTTTAACGTGCCGAAGTGGCCGGTGGCAGTGTTCAACGCCAAAGGTCTAAAGCCGCTCGGTAAGAACCGGTATCAAGTGAGCGGCCAGCTCAAAATGATGGGACAAACTAAAGCCTTGAGTTTCCCTGCGACGATCCTTTGGCGTGAGGGTAAGCTCTCCGTGAAAGCTGACTTTAAAATCGATCGAACGCTGTGGGGAATGACCGGTTATTTGAGCGCCTTTAGTATGAACCCGATCAAAAAGGGCGTACGCATTTTGTTTGATTTGAAGTCCTAGTCAGCGGCTCGTTTCGAACAACTCCCACAGTTGAAATACAGGTCCGGGGCGAAACCCGAGCGCCTGGTAGACCGCATTCGATGCGGCGTACGCTTGGTCAGCGAAAAGCGTACAACGACCAGCGTTTAGACCGAACTGTGCGACCCGATAGACAAGGGCTGAAGCATACCCTTTTCGTCGCTCATCGGGAGGTGTGTACACGGGCGCAATTCGGCTGTTTTCTGCCGTGATCCATCTGAGCCCAACTAGACTGACTGGACGGTCGTCGACCATCCAATACGAGTAGGACCCTCGCGCAAGCCCGACATCAACGTTCCCTCGGTGAGGTTTCGGCGCTTGAGGGTCAACTTCTTGGTGGAAGTCCAGCGTCCAGCGATAGACATGATCCAAATCGGCGCGAGTGCAAGCCCGAAACTCGCCCGGACATGCACGAGGGCGGATGAGCTTGGGAAGATCATAAAGAATTAAGGTTTGATCGAGTCGCTTGGTGCGACCTTTGGCTTCATTGATCCAGCCATCGGAAAAGGCTTCGATCTCTGGAAGATGACCGGAAACACCTGGAATTGATTGCTGACTCAAGTACTTGGCTAAGCCGACCGCCTGGTCGACGTGCATCCGACTCAGGACGATGTTTCGCCCAGGTGTCCAGGTCGCAAGAGCGTCGCCTTGCTCATGCCAGTAAACCGTCGTTTCACCATCACAGTTATCGGTGATTTGGATAACTAGATCAGACTCACCATTAGCCCTGCCGAGTTGCCGTTTCAATTCGGCCCAGTGCGGCGGCAAACCGATGCACTGGCGCCACACCTCGATTAGCCTTCCGGGTGAATTTGTTGAGCCAGATAATTCTCAAGTCCAATCGTCTCAATGAGATCGAGTTGCGCTTCAAGCCAGTCCACGTGTTCTTCTTCGGAGGTCAGAATACCTTCGAGCAGGATAGCGGTTCCTTGATCATTGACCGAGCGACAATAAGTGATCGCTTCTTGAAGGCGTGGGATCGCCTCGTGTTCGAGCGCTAGGTCGGAGGCAAATTGTTCTGGAACCGTTTCACCAATACGCACTCGGTTCATTCGCTGAACGTTCGGAACGCCTTCCAAGTACAAAATTCGGTCAATCAATACGTCGGCGTGTTTCATTTCATCGATGCTCTCAGCATGGAGGTAACGAAACAAACGCATGAGTCCCCAATTCTGACACATCTTTGCGTGCAGAAAG
>CACGMS010000034.1 GCA_902574205.1 uncultured Candidatus Hydrogenedens sp.
AAGATAAAGCGTCCTCGTTTGACGGGGTCATCATCGAGTAAACCAATGACCTGTAACTGACTATCTCGGTTGGATCGCAGCTCGTTGAGTAGCAGTTCCGCGGCGCGCCCGGCGCCAATCAACAGGACATTGGTCATCTCAGCTTGATGAATGCGTAGGCGCATGCCGCGTTCAAACCAACCTCTACCGACCATCCGGATCGCGCTCAACGTGACCATGCCGAGCAACGCATAAATCGGTAGGACGGTCCGAGGGTATTGGCTTAAGCGCGTCCACAACGCCAAAATAACGGTGGCGGTGAGCACACCAAAAAATACAGCTTGAGCCAGCCGAACGAGGTCAGCGAGGCTGAGGTAGCGCCACATCACACGGTAAATTCTCAGAATCATCATGCAGGCAAGCGTCGAGAGCACAACGGCCGGTAGAGTCTGATAAGCGATCTCGAGATATCGGTCAGCAGGCGCCATATTAAAGCGCAAATAAAATGCACTGTAATAGGCTGCTGCTAAGCCCAAACCGTCACCAGAAATTTGCATGGTGAAGCGCCGCAGCGGGTGGTGCCAAAAGCGTCTCATCACGACTTCTTTTCAGAGTGGTCAACGAGTACTGCAGCGACCGTTTCAAGAAAGACTTTGACGTCGAGTATGGTGTTGCGCTTGGCGAGGTATTCAAGGTTCATTGCCAATTTCTCTGGCATGATCTCATTGATGTACAGCGCCTCTGGAGAGTCGCTTTGAGCTAGCCGTTCCGCTTCATGACGATATGCTAGGGTTGCAGGGTCGGTCAGACCGGGTTTGACGGTGAGCACTTTGAGTTGTTCTTGAGTGTAATGCTCGACATAGCGCGCCACTTCGGGACGAGGACCGACTACACTCATCTCGCCTTTGAGAATGTTGAACAGTTGAGGCAACTCGTCGAGCCGAGCACCACGTAAAATTTTACCCATTTTGGTGATGCGAGGATCGACACCCACCGTGATTTCCATACCTTCTTTACCGACTTCTCGGGTCGTCATCGTGCGGAACTTAAAGAGGCGAAAAGGTTCACCATTTTTGCCGATGCGTTCTTGAACGTAGAAGGGACTATCGTTATCTTCGAGCGAAATCGCAAGAGCGATCGCCGCCATTATCGGCCAACTCAGAGCAATACCTGCACCAGCAAGTGTGATATCCATGCCTCGCTTGGCGACGGCATCGAGCACGCGTTTTAGCATGGTACCTGCCGAAGAACGTTGATGACACGATCGACGTCTTCTGCGCTCATATCCATGAAAATCGGCAGGCTAAAAGCGCGCTCAAAGTGATCAAGCGCCACGGGGAAATCTTCCGGTTTGAGTTCGTAGCGTTCAGCATAATAGGTGTGTAGATGCAGCGGCTTAAAGTGCACTGAGATCCCGATACCGTCTTCAGCTAATGCTTGAATGACCGTCTGTCGGTCGATGGTATTTGGGCGAACCCTTGCAGCGTAAAGGTGCCAGCAATGGCTGCTGTGTTCGACGCTCACAGGGAGCTCAATCCATGGCAATTCGCTCAGTGCTTCATGGTAGCGATTAGCTATGGCCGTTCGCAGCTCTGAAAAGTGATCGGCACGCACCAGTTGGCTGCGCCCAAGCGCAGCGTGTAGATCGCTGATGTTGTATTTGTAGCCAGGGGCGACCACATCATAGCCCCATGCACCCTTCTCTCGATAACGTCGCCAGGCGTCTGCATCGATGCCGTGGAGACGCATGAGGCGCATACGGTCCGCAAGCGCATCGTCGTCTGTGGTGACCATTCCACCTTCAGCGCTGGTGATCGTTTTGGTGGCATAAAAGCTAAAGCATGTGATCTTGCCAACCGAGCCGATACGCTTCCAGCTGCCACTAATCCGGACATCCGTCGGCAAGGCGTGCGCCGCATCCTCGATAATCGGTCGATCACCAGCCACGCTGAGCAAGCGATCCATGTCCACGGCTTGCCCAGCGACATGAACAGGCAGTAATGCTTTGATTGATGGGTCTGCTTCTAGGGCTTGAGCGACCGCGTCGACGTCCCAAAGCAAACTCGGACCTTCGATATCAGCGAAGCAGATTTCTGCGCCGAGATACCGGATCACCTCAGCGGTAGCCGTGAAGGTGTAAGGTGTCGTGAGTACCTTATCCCCAGGACCGATACCGATGGACTCAAGCGCTAAGTGGAGCGCTGCTGTACAGCTGCAGACAGCGATCGCATGTTTGGCGCCCACCGATTGAGCGAACTCTTCTTCAAACGCTCGGGTGATTGGGCCTTGGGTTAGCCAACCGCTCTCAAGGACGGAAACGACCGCATCAATATCGCTTTGGTCAATACTGGGTCGAGCAAAGGGGAGTGGGGGACGGTTCATGTAAGTGCCTTTTCCAGCCAACGATTAATCAACACCGACCAACTGTAGTTTTGGTGCGTAAAATGCGCACCATTTTGACCATGTTGACCAGCGATTTCGGGTTCATCTGCATAGCGCTCGATAGCCTGTGCTAACGCACTTGCTACCCCTGGGGGAACCACCTGACCACAATCTTGCGCACGGACCAGCTCAGCAAAATCGCCTCGACCGGCAAAAATGATGGGGCGAGCGCAGGCCAGTGAGGGAAACGTTCGCGCCGGACGTGTTCGGTCGTAAAATGGATCGTCTCGCAACGTCACAAGCGAAGCCGTACAGTTCGCAAGTTCGTTTGGAACGCCATTGAGTGGGACGGGATCACTAAAGATGACGTTATCGAGATCGCAAGCCATCGACACCAGCTCGGCTTTAACTGATCCATCGCCGACAAAGCGAAAGACGATGTCCTCACGGTGTTGAAGTGAGCGAGCAGCCTCGATGATGGTCTCCATGCCGTGGGCGTAACCATGGCTACCGATGGTCAAAAATACACGAGGAGACGATTGAGCGAGTTGATGATCAACAGGCTTAAAGATGTCCGAATCAATCCCGTTAGGCAGGTAGGCGACTTTCTCCCTGGGTAAGCCGAGCTCTTCGATGAGTGCTTCCTCGATACCTGGTGTGACTGCAGTGATCAGGTCACAGCGTTTGTAGAGCCAGCGCTCGAGGCGCTCAGCTGCTTGATAAAGCGGCGCTTTAGCGAACACAGAGTTGGGCGCAATCGCGCGCACTGATGCCGGCCAAAGGTCGGAGATGTTCATCACTAATCGCGCCCGGTTCCTGCGAGCAAGCGCAACAGCAGTCACCCCTAAAAACAAGGGCGGTGACTCAAAGAAAACTAAATCAACGTTCGGCGTTTTACTCGCTGCAAGTGCGCTTGAGAGGGTAAAACTGAGATAGTTGATTAAGCGTTTGAAGCTTCGCCCTGTCGATGCGTAGACCCAAGTGCGTAACACGCGAATCCCATCGATCTCTTCCTCGATGTAACGTTTGCCTTCATAGCCAGGCATCACTGAATCACGAAGGTGATTGGGCATCGCGGTGAGCACGGTCACCTCGTGACCAGCGGCTTTAAGAAAACGCGCCGTTGCGCTGAGCCGGGTCTGCGCCGCACCAATCTCTGGTGCGTAGTATTGGGTGAGCAAGAGAACGTGCATAACCGTTAAGCCGTGAGTGCTTTGCGTACCGCTTCAATCACTCGGTCTTGGTCCGATTCCGTAAGGAATGGGCTCATCGGTAAGCTAACCACATGTTTGCTCGCTTCTTCGGAGACGGGGAAGTCGCCAACCTTGCCGCCGAGGTCTTCAAATGCTTGCTGCAAGTGCAGAGGGCGTGGGTAATGAACCGCAGTGGGAATACCCGCCTCTAACAACGCTGCGCGCAATCCATCGCGGTCTTCGACCTGAAGCGTATACTGTCCGTAGACGTGGGTATTACCAGTCGCAATTGTGGGGACCTTGGCGATTGAGCCGAGTTCTTGACTGTAGCGAGCACCGAGGCGCTGTCGTGCCTCGATTTCGGCATCGAAATGGGGTAATTTCCCCAAGATCACAGCGGCTTGAAGCGTGTCCATACGAGCGTTCATACCGATTCGACTGTGGACGTATCGTTTCTCTTGTCCGTGGGCTCGGAGTTCTCGCATAACCTTGGCGAGCTCATCATCGTCACAAAACACGGCGCCGCCATCACCATAACAGCCTAGGGGTTTCGATGGAAAGAACGAGGTGCAACCAACGGTTGAAAGCCCGCCGCTTGCTCGACCATTTTGTGTTGCTCCATAACTTTGTGCTGCGTCTTCCAAGACCGGAATTCCGTGCCGGTTAGCGATGGCGTTGATCGCTTCCATGTCTGGCGCTTGTCCATAGAGACTCACCGGAATGATCGCCTTCGTTCGCTCGGTAATCGCTGCTTCGAGCTGCGAGGCGTCCATGTTGTAGGTCAGCGGATCGACATCGATAAATATCGGCGTCGCGCCCATCAAGCGAATGATCTCCGCAGTCGCAATAAAGGTGAAGGGAACGGTGATGACTTCGTCGCCGGCGCCTATATCGAGAGCCAGCATCGGTAGATAAAGAGCGTCGGTACCTGAGGCGCAGGAGATGCAATGAGCGACCCCGGTACGTTCGGCGAGGGCTTGCTCCATTTCGGCGATTTCGGGTCCCATAATGTAGCGCCCGTGATCCAAAACGGCTTGCATTCTGGCATCGATTCCGTCGTCACCGCCTCGATACTGTGCATATTGGCTTTTGAGATCGATAAACTGCATGGCTAAGACCTTTCTGGCTGACATTGACCATCGATCAGTCGATAGCGTGCCCCATTATGCGGGCAAGTGGCGTGACCTTGATCATCAAACTCGAGCCGCTCACCGGCGGCGCTCATCCATCCGTGAACTTTCGCTGGGGCGCCAAAGACTAAGGCATAGGCAGGAACTTCCCTGGTGACGACTGAACCGGCACCGATGAATGCGTATTCCCCGATGTCATGACCGCAGACGATGGTCGCATTGGCTCCGATCGAAGCGCCTCTTCCGACACGTGTTTGGGCGTATTCGTCTTTGCGTTCAATATGGGCTCTTGGGTTCATCACGTTGGTAAACACCATGGAAGGCCCACAAAAGACGTGGTCTTCTAAAATGACGCCCGTGTAGAGACTCACATTGTTTTGAATCTTGCAGCCGTCGCCCACGGTGACCCCATTAGCGACAAACACGTTTTGTCCAAGGATACAGCGCTCACCGAGGATGGCGCCGCCCATGACGTGGCAAAAGTGCCAAACCTTCGTTCCGTCACCAATCGTTGCGCCGTCATCGATAACCGCCGTTGGATGGGCATAGAAATTACTCACGTCGGGCTCCCACCCCTTTAGGGGTGCGCAGCCTTACCGGTGCCAAGTGGCTGTGCGCAACGGATTTCGCCGAAATCCACGCGACTTGCGTATACAGAGGGACGCGATCGAGCCGCCTTAGGGCAGATGTTTCTCTCGTGCATCAGCTGGGATTTGATTGGTGGTCGCAATGGTTTTGTACAGCGTACCCGCCGGGCGCAGCACGCGCGTCTTGTTGGGGTCGGTTCCGTCCATGGCGTACATACCCATCTTCCAGGTCATGCCGTGATTCCACTCAAAGTTGTCCATGAAGGTCCAATAGAAATACCCGCGCACATCAATACCGCGAGCGATCGAACGCTGCACGGCGTCGAGGTTTTGTACCACAAATCGACTCATGTATTCGCTGTCATTGGGATCATCGATTGCACCATTCTCGCTAATGTAGATGGGCAGCTTGAGTTCGTCTTGAACCCATTTCAACAAACCCTCCATTCGGTCGGGTTGGTTGACGCCTTCGACAAAGGTCAGCGGGTTGACGTTCAGCAAGGGCGAAAAGTCGGGCATGAATGAACTTGGGGCGCCTTCGACGGTCACGCCAAAGTAGTAGTTCACACCAATCCAGTCCATGCGCCCAGCAAGACGGTCTTGGCGTACCGATGTACCATCGAGATTCTCGTCAAGTTCGCCGAGCGCGGTGGCACGCAAGAACGCTTTGTTCCAAAGGTAAGAGATATTTTCTGCGGCTTGTTCATCAGCGATATCGCCAGGACGCATGGGAGAAATGGGCACCAGTGGATAAACCACACCGATACTGGTGGCTTGTCCATCACCATCCGCGTCGACGGTGTCGTTTGCGCGGACGGCATCGACCATTTTGGCGTGTGCCTCGATCAATGCAAACAACACGGTTTTAGCAGCATTTGAATTGAGTGAAATGGCTGGTGGGTGACTGCGCGATTCACTCGGTTGGAAGTAGCCAAAGAGCATATTTTGAAGGGGCTCGTTGAGGGTCGCCCACAGATCGATTTGATCGCCAAATTCTTTGGCGACGAAGCCGGAGAATTTAGCAATTTCTCGGATGGTTCGCTCGTCGTCGACCCAACCCCGCTTCTCGCACGTGCTGAAACTGACATGGCAGGTGACCGGGTCATGAATCCACGTGGGTAGCGAGTAGTGGTTTAAGGTGACGAGCGGCGTGAGCCCCTTCGACTTCATGCTTTGAAACATCGATCGATAGTGCTCGACATTGTTCATGTTCGCGAGCGCACGCAGTTCGTCGTGAGTTGTTGCATCGTCGGTCGGCTGCGAGAAGATCCGTGACCATTCAATGCTCATGCGAAACGAGTTGTTTTTGAGTTCGCTTGCTGCGCGCTCAAAGTCCGCGTCGTACAGTTCCCAAAATCCCGGACCAAGCTCACTCGGGTTTTGCCCGCTCAAAAACGCAGCGTCGGAGTTCACCGTTTCATCACTGGTCGTGAACGCGAACCAATCGCTGGCAGTATCTTCGCATTCTTCTTGCGCCATCGTGGGACAGCCGTAGTCGACTTGGAAACCAGCGACCGCCGTACCCCATAGGAATTCGTCCGGAAAAGGAGGCAACTCTTCGCATTTGTTTTCTAAACTGCAGTAGTCGACCTTTTCGCAGTCGGCATCGGTTTCGCACGGCGTTGAACAGCCGGTTGCAAAAATGGCGGGGAGGAAAATAAGAAAAGACCAACGCATCAAATCGCTCCATTTTATGTCTCGGCGAAGCAGGTATCGGAATCCAGGCTCTGCCGCTGCGGCTCATCGGTAACATCACCGAGTTCGAACCTACCTTGTTTTGAGCATAGTTTGGAGGCCTTGTGTGCCGTCAAACTGAGTGCTGTGTAGTTGCTTGCTTGTGATGGGCTCTTTGATGCCTTAAAGCGCCCGCATCTGGAGACATTTATGCCTATACAAAAGGTGGCCTTAATCGGCTGTGGTCGTATCCTCAACAAGCATCTTGATGCGCTCAGTGAGAACCAAGAGCTTTGGCAGCTCGCAGCGGTTTGCGATCTCGATGCCGACAAATCTGAAGAAGCAGCGCAGCGGACTGGCGTTCCGAGCTTCACGCATCTTGATGACATGCTCAATGCGATCGATTGTGATCTGGTGGGTGTGCTCACGGATTCTGGAAGTCACGCTGACGTTGCCGTTCGAGTCATGCGTGACTATGGCAAGCCGGTCCTTGTTGAAAAACCGATGGCTCTGAGTATCGCAGATTGTGATCGGATGATGCAAGCTGCCGAGACTGCCGGTGTGCGTCTCTTTGTTGTTAAGCAAAACCGATTTAATCCGGGTATTCAGGCGGTTCGTAAGGCTAAGGATGCCGGCCGCTTTGGTAAGATGGTCATGGGTACTGTGCGTCTGCGTTGGCGGCGCGATGAAGGCTACTATAATCAAGCCGCGTGGCGGGGAACGTGGGCCGAGGACGGTGGTTGTCTCACCAACCAAACGATTCATTACATTGATTTGATGACCTGGATTATGGGTGAGATCGAATCCGTTTATGCGCAGACCGCCACACGGCTGGTGGATATCGAGGCGGAAGACACCGCTGCTGTAGTTTTAAGGTTTAGTAGCGGTGCTTTAGGCATCATCGAAGCAACGACCGCCACACGTCCCGACAATCTAGAAGGCAGCGTTTCCTTCTTGGGTGAGGGGGGCTCCGTCGTACTTGGTGGCTTTGCGACCAATAAGGTTGAGACCTGGAATTTTGCCGATAATCCGAACGAGTCGGCCGAAGCGGATGCGAGTTATCCTATCGACAACGTCTATGGGTACGGCCATGTGATGCTCTACCAAGATGTTCATCAGGCGATGATGACAGGCAGGAGAGCCTTGATTGAAGGTGCCGAGGGTCTGCGAGCGGTTGAATTGCTTCATGCGATTTATGAGTCGTCTGAAACGGGTGAGCCCGTTGTGCTCTCTGAGCAAACGGGTGCGGATCGTTATCCGAACAGTAAACTTGGACACAGCGCCGAGCGCTAAACGTCTTGCCTCCGGTTGACGCTCTCACGGGTCCTGTTCACGATAGCGCCTTAGGGGCTGTGGACGACTCGCCGTGAATGAGCTGATCGCTAACCGCTATCGCCTAATCGAACCGCTCGGAAAGGGCGGTATGGCCGAGGTCTTTATTGCTGAGCAAAGCGGTCCTCGCGGATTTGTTCGGCAGGTGGTTCTCAAGCGACTCCACGCCCACTTAAGCGAGGACTCGAGTTTCGTTCGTAGTTTTGAAGACGAAGCTCGACTCGCCGCTCTGCTGCAGCATCCTAACATTGTTCGTACGGAGGATTTTGGTGAGCATGAGGGGCGGCTCTTTATGGTGCTTGAGCATGTTCAGGGTGATCAGTTGGCGCAGCTTGCCAAAGTCGCTCATGCGCAAGATAAAGCGTTGCCTGTTCAGCTTATTTTACAGCTGGGTGTCGATGTCGCCGACGCCTTAGATCATGCTCATCAGTTACGCGATGCTCAAGGTAACGCCCTCGAGATCGTCCATCGCGATGTAAGTCCGCAAAATATGATGGTGACGCAAGTAGGGCAGGGCAAGCTGCTTGATTTTGGCATCGCCCGTGCCAGTACGAATCAAGAGCAAACGCAAGCGGGTAAAGTAAAGGGTAAGGTTGCCTATTTTAGTCCGGAGCAGGCGACCGGGTCTGATTTAGACGGTCGTTGCGATCAGTTTGCTTTAGCGATCGTGCTCTTTGAATTGTTGACTCGGCGTCGCTTGTTCATGGACCAGAACCTTATTGCGACGTTGCGCCGGGTGGTGCGTTGTGATGTGCCACCGCTTGAATCGTTTCGTCAGGATTTAGGGCCTGAAATCGACGATGTCTTGAGGCGTGCTTTATCGCCCGAGCCCAGGCATCGGTTCCTCGATTGTGCGGCTTTTTCCGAGGCGCTAGAACGCTGTCTCGAGGCGAGTGGTGGACGCCTCAATTCGAGAAGTTATATGCGTTGGCGCTCGGATCTCTTGGACTCGCCTGCGCGTGGTTTTGAGCAGATGTCTCGACTTAGTAATGAACCTGTCGTCGGTAATGAGCGACCCACGGTCATCGTTGATGCATCGGCGAGCGTTCACGATGCGAGCACAATGATTCTGCAGACTGAAGCGACCGCAGTTGACTTGGGGCTAGAGCGACTTCGTCATGAATCGTCGCTGACTCAAACCAATATTGATGCCCCTCTCGATACGTTTGTTGGGCGCGAGTCTGAGATGAAGACTATTCGATCAACATTGAATGACGGCAAGCGGTTGATCACGCTGCTTGGAGCAGGAGGCTCAGGTAAGACTCGGCTCGCCCTTCAATTTGGTGCGCAGTTCGTTGATGAGTTCGAAGGCGGTGTCTGGTTTTGTGATTTGAGCGAAGCGCGTAAGGAACAGGATATCGTTGCGGCCATGGCGCGTGGCTTAAATCTCGAGCTGGTTGGCGGTGATCGCTTGATGCAAGTGGGGCGCAGTATTCTCGGTCGCGAGTCTGTTTTGTTAGTGGTAGATAATGCAGAACAGGTGGCAAAGACAGCCTCAAAATTACTTCAGAAGTGGGTTAATATGGCGCCCAGGGCAGCGTTTTTGGTGACGAGTCGGGCGCGTCTGCAGATCCCTGGTGAGATCGTGGTCCCAGTGGATCCGCTTGCGTTACCTGATGCCATGCAGCTGTTTGTTGATCGAGCACAGGCGGTGGCGCCTTATTTTGAGGTGAGCGAACAGAATGAAGCGTTGATCAAAGAGATTGTCGAACGCTTAGATTGTATGTCGCTAGCGGTTGAGCTGGCTGCGGCTCGGGTACGGATGATGAGTCCGGAGATGATTCACGAGCGTTTGGCACAGCGTTTCAAGCTTTTGCGAGGACAGCGTAGCAATCAATCGGAGCGGCAGGCGACGCTTTTGAGCGCCGTGGAGTGGTCGTGGAATTTACTCAACGACGCCCAGCAGTCGACGCTCAGTCAAATTGCTATCTTTCATGGTGGGTTAACGCTCGAAGCAGCTGAAGCCGTCGTTGATTTGAGCGAATGTCCCGGAGAACCCTGGGTTCTTGATGTGCTGGGTGAACTCGTTGACCAGAGTTTACTGCGTCATCAAACCGATGATGAAGGCACAGGTCGCTATCGTTTATCAGAGACTGTTCGTGCTTTTGGCTTAGCGCAGCTTGGTGAAGGAGCAATCGACGTCAAGGCGCGCTATGTGACCTATTTTGCTGGGAGCGGAGCATTTAATATTCCACTTGATTATCAGCCTGACGTTCCTGTTTGGAGGCAGGCCGAGAGCGAGAATTTACGCGCCGCTTTTGAACATGCATGCCACCATGTGATGATCAACCAGGCGCTAGCTATCGGTTGGCAGCGTTTGCGCTTGCTCGAATGGGAGCAAAGCCAGTTTTCACCTGCTGTACGCGAGTTGGTGGAGCAGATGCTTGAGATCGTTCACGACGATGAGTTAGTAACCGGATTTATCTTGTCCCATATCGCCTTTCGAGGAGAGGATGGCTTTGTCGATCGAGCGCGCTCAATTCACGATAAACACCCCCATCCGGACTTAGCCTTTCAGATCGCTGTTTTTAACATTCGTCACTTAGAGTTTTCGGGCGAACTGAATTGGGCACTAAAAGCGATCAATTCAGCGCAAGAGTTGAACCTGACCACCCTTCAAAGTACCGCTCTACTCGATCGAGAACTCAGGCTTTATCGGCTGACCAATGATTTTACAAAAGCGCTCGAGTGCATTGATCGAGTCGCTAGATTTAAGTCGGTTAAGACGTTCAACTACGAGCGCCAGCGCGCCTGTATTTATGCTTCGCAAGGACGCTTGCTTGAGGCGCGAGCGATCTTCAAAGAACTCAAGTCGAATGCGAGCGATCAGCGCATGGTGATCCAAACGGAATTGTGCAACGAATCGGCTTGGGTAGAGCAGTTCTTCGACTTCAGCGAGGCCGAGCGCACAGCGCAGCGAGCACTCCGTTTGGCGCGACGTTCAGGAGCGATGAGTGCGCAGGCGCAAGCACTCATCGCGCTGGCGATGAGTTCGATGCTCGCAGGTAAGATGGAGCGGGTTACGCGATGGGTTCGTGAGGCCTTAGCTTGTTATGAAAATCCCCGCGGCGTATCGTATCATTGGACTGCACACCAGGCAGCAGCCTTACTGGTAGAAACTGGTGAACTTGATGAGGCGATTAATTTGCTGGATCAAGCCGTCAGCTTTTATGAAGGGCTTGGTGATCAAGAATATGGCTATTCATTGAGCGCCAGGGCAGCCTGTCATGCGTTGCTCGGTGACTTATCCGCTGCTCAATGCGACTATGCAGCGACCCGATCGCTGAAGGTGGCTGGTTCCCAGCAGGTCTTGCTGCTGCGTCATGGAGTTCGGGTCCATTATGCGCTCAATGATTTGTCCGAAGCTCGTTACTGTGCGCAACAAGCTGTCCAGCGTGCGCAGGCGCTAGGCTGTGGACGCGGGACGATCTTGTTCGACTCAATCAAGCGCTTGGTCCATGAGATCGATCTTGGAGACTTAGCCATCGATCAATGATCTTTTTTGAATTTTGCCCATCGCATTTCGAGGGAGTTGGTCGAGAAATCGCCAGTGGCGGATCATTTTATAGTCGGCAATTTGTGGCTCAAGAAAGGCCTCGAGCAGAATCGCCGGGTCCTCGATCACGTCACTCAGCACGACCGCAGCAGCGACGAGCTCACCCCAGCGAGGATCAGGAAGACCAAAGACAGCGACTTCTTCAACGCTTGGGTGCCGTTCAAGTAAAGTTTCGAGCTCTTTCGCTCCGATTCGCCAGCCCCCAGACTTGATCCAATCGACAGTCAAACGCCCTTGATGGTAGAGATATCCGTCGGCGTCACGGCGCACACGGTCCCCTGTACGAAACCAGCCTTGCGTAAGCGCTTTTTGTGATGCTTCTGGGTTTTGCCAATAACCGTGCATGAGTGTTGGCCCTCGCACCCAAAGTTCGCCTTGATCGTCGCCATCGATATGGATGTTTACCCCCGGTATGGGGTAACCGATCGATCCGGTTCGTCGTTCTCCAACCAAGGGGTTAGAGGTCGTAATTAGCGTCTCACTCATACCGTAACGCTCAAGTATGCGCTGGCCAGTGTGGTTTTCAAAACGACGCAAGATATCGGTGCTTAGGGATGATGATCCGGCGCAGCATAGTCGTGCGTTTTCAAAACTTTTTGCCGCTTTTGGATAGGCGTCGAAGTGGTCGACTAGCGCGACATACATGGTGGGTACACCCATAAAGAGTGTACCGCCGGCAGCCATCGCCTGACACACGTCTTCCGCTCGGAATCGCGTCAAGAGTTGCGTGGGAACTCCTCGCAGCAATGCGCCAAGCAACCCAATACCTAAGCCGTGAATATGAAAGAGCGGTAACGCCAAGACTTGTTGGTCGTTCGGATCCCAACCCCACAATTTGGTCAGCGAACCGATGCCGCTGTAAAGCGATCGGTGGGTATGCAAAACGCCTTTGGGCAAACCGGTCGTACCGGACGTCGCAAGAATCAGCGCTGCATCGATCGGGATGTCGTTTGCGTCACCCGGTTGTGGGTCGCGCACCAGTCCAATACATGCAGCAGGTTTGGTCAGTTCAAAGAGATGGTCGATTTCTGGTTCTCGATAGCGAGTGTTCACCGGAACATGAATCAATCGAGCGCGTAAATGGGCCAGTAGGCGAACGGGTAATTCGAGGTCGGCACTAAGACCACAGGCGACTCGGTCGCCCGGCTTCAGTCCTTGGTCCTGCAAATGCGCAACGGTGAGGCTGGCTGCTTGGTCTAATTCTGCCCAAGTCAGATCGTGATTGTTACAGCGAAACGCCCAGTGATCTGGCGAGCGCTTTAGAGTATCATTAATCGCATTGAGCAATGGAGTCATGCGCTATACGGATTCATTTGCGGTCGAATGATAATCTCAGTCGGGCAGCCCGTACCTGGAAATTCAGCGACAAATCGCACAGTCTTGGCGACGTCTTCGGGTTGAATCATGCGCTCGCCAGCTAAGCCACGGTCGGCGACCATCGCCGTGTTTACGAAGCCGGGACAGATGGCTGAGACTTTAACACCCGAGCTCCGCAAATCTTCAAACAACGAGGCGGTATAACCCACGACACCATGTTTACTCGCACAGTAGGCAGCGCTTCCTCCAAGACCAACCTTTCCTAAAACAGAAGCAATATTGATAATCGCTTTCGGTCCCTCCGAACTTAAAATAGCGTCGATGCATTGATGGTTGAGGCGCATCATCGAGAGCAGATTGACCTCGAGAGTTTCAACGGTTTCGTCAAAAGGTGCGTGGGTATCTAGTGGGCCACGCACTCCTGCATTGTTGACAATAATATTGAGTTTCCCTGTGCTTTCGAGGAGGTCTTCAACGGTTTCAGCCATCGCTTCTGGGTCTGCGAGATCAAGGGCATAAAAGATGATTGTATCACAAAATTCAGCGCATTCTTGGGCGGTGGCCTCGAGCGCTTCGGTGTCTCGGCCCATCAAGACCAATTCGCAGCCCGCTTTGGCAAGTTCAATGGCGCAGGCGCGCCCGATTCCTCGACTTGCGCCGGTCACAAGAGCAACACAATCATTAAGTTCTTCGCTCATGGTCATCTCCTCATGTTCGGTTAACTCGAAAATCGCTCGCGTGCGAGGGCTTGATCTTTGCTTCTAAGGGTGGTCCTTCGAACCGTTGCTGATCTTGTTGGAGGACAGACGATGAGCTTTGAAGAAAAACAAAGGGTCGATCGCTATCGAGCTTTTTATTACGCCGCCGCATCGGGTGATTTTAATCCGCTGCATATCGACCCGGCTGTGGGTGAAAAGGCCGGTTTTGGCGGGCCGATTTTGCATGGTTTGTGCACGGCTGCCTGGATGGTCGATTCAGTGACTCGGGCTCATGGTGATCCGCGTAAGATTAAGTCGATGGGCTGTCGTTTTAGCGGCCCTGTTCGTTTGGGTGACGAATTGAGTTTTGTGGGTACGGTGATGGAGCAGTCGGATGGTCAAACGACGTACACGGTTGATGTTAAAAACCAAGCTGATGATCAGATCCTGCGCAAAGCGCTGGTGACGATGGAGGATTAATCATGGCGACTGCGGAAAACTTCGTCGGACGTAATTATGGTCCTACCAAATATGTTGTCGGCTTAGAGAAGGTGCGCGAATTCGCGACCGCGACCAAGAACGATCATCCGTGGCACCACGATGAGGTAGCGGCTGCGGAAATTGGTGGTGTGATTGCGCCTCCAATGTTCATTGTGATCCCCTCGTTCAAGCCTGTTAATGACTGCGTTATGGATAAAGAGCTTGAGATCAATTTGGCGAAACTGGTGCACGGTGAGCAGCACTTCACGTTCCACCAACCGATCAAAGTGGGCGCTCAACTGTTTACTACGGCAACCATTGAATCGGTGCGTGATAAAGGCCCCATGTACTTTGTGAAGATCCGCACCGACACTGAGGATCAAGACGGTGCCTTGGTAGCGACCGGGTTATGGAACTTGGTAATTCGTCACTAAGGGGCAGCGGCTGGCATAGGCGCTAGGGTCAATGCGGCAGGTGAACCTCCGACAGCCACGCTTTTGGCTTCTCCCCGTACACCGTCATTCTTGGTCAACGGATTGCCATCACCGTCGACTCGTGCGGTAATATCGAGTTTCTCCGGCAGGGTTCCGCCCATCATCATATCGGCATTGGTCAGACTAACTTCAATCGGGAAGGTTCCAACGGTGAGTCGTTTAACCGCGGCTGGTGGTCCTGCGCTCACTCCCGCCGGACGTCCGATGATAAAGAGAATTTCTCCGGTTTTCGCTTGGGCACCCTCAGCCAGGTTGATCACTAATTTGGCGGGGGGACCTTTGGGTGCTTGAGTTGTGCTGATTGCACCTGCTGGCGGATGCCCGCTTGGCATTCTCGACCCGGTGGGTGGGTGTCCACTGGGCATTCCCGAGTTGGCGGGTGGGTGAGCCTTCGGTTTCGGCGGTTGGATCGTTCCATTGAGCATGCCCTCAGCTCTCTCGATCAGTGGCTTGAGGACGGTCGCAGCATCTGGGCGGATTGTCGTGGCTTCAGCCCAGTCATCTAAAGCGGCTTGAGCTTCGCCCGTTTGCATGTTGGCGACGCCTCGATAAATGAGCGCCTCAACCAGTATCGGGTTGGTTTGAAGCGCTTCGGTGAGCAGCTTGACAGCGGTCGAACTCATACCCATTTCAATCCGTACGATCGCTAAAAAAGTTTTGGCTTGAGCATTGTCAGGTGCAAATTTCAGTAGTTCATTAGCCCCCTCATAGGCTTGAATAAATCGCCGTCGACCGATCTGCGCACGGAGCAGTGTGAGCCGGGGTTCGACCGCTTCAGGGTTGGCCTCGACGGCATCTCGTAGGGGTTGCAACGTTGGGTCAGGAGCGCTCTTCATCGGCGGGGTGGACTGTTGTGTTGGTGCACCACTCGGGCCTCCGGCTGGTCCCGTATTACCTGTGATTGAGCCGCCCTCAACGCGTTCGCTTGAATGATTCTGAATGATGATGAGCGGGACCAAAATAGCAGCGGTAGCGAGCGCTCCCCAGGCTGCTCCAATCCAGCTTGCGCGTTTGGGTGAGGCGCTCTTTGATTCCGGGGCGTCTTCGGTTTCGGGCGGCGACAAATCAGCCATTTGGCGTTCCTTGAGTAAGAGGGCTGCACGCTGCTCAAGCGCGTAGCGATGATGAGCTTGTTGCGGGTCATTGCGTTCCGCGGCTTGGGCTTCGATTAATTGGGCTTTGAGTGTATCCCATTCGGCTTCTTGATCACGGCGCGTTAGGCTTGAACGTTCGCTTGGCGCAGCACGTAATCGCCACGCTGCGATGAGACCAATCGATAAGCCAATACCCCCAGCAACCAGACCAGGTATCCAGTTGGTTTCCTCAGTCATGTGGTGTCCTCATCTGGCGGTATACCTTGCGGCCAGCCGTAGACTTCCTCGCGCACCCTGAGGATCCATGAGGCGAGGTCTGGATCCTTCGGTAAGGCGCCTTGCGTGGGCGGCGCTGTTTGGTCCAGAACCGGCGCCATGCGAAGGCGCCTTAGGACCACTACGATGCCTACAAGAAGCGCGAGTACGGGAGCGGTCCAGACCAGCAGATTAATGCCCTCACGCCTGGGTTCTAGACGAATAAACTCGCCATATGATGCCTCGAAATATTGAATGATTTGCTCATCATTGAAGCCGAGCGCGAGCAACTCTTTGACCTGTTGCTTCATATTGCGCGCCATCTCCGAAGGACTATCCCCAACGGAGCTGCCTTGGCAGACAGGACATCGGATGATGTCTGATAAACGCTCTGTATGGGCTTCAAGGCGTTCGCCGCTTAGCGGTTTTGATTGCGGCTGACCGACCACGGCAGAGACATCGGGAAGCGAGACCGCAGCGACGAGAACGAGTGACGCAATCATTGAGCGGGGCCCATCAGATTTTGCAGGTAATTCTCAATGCTTCGCGGATTCAGCGGCCCCGCGTGTTTGGCCACAATTTGACCTTTGGTATCGATGAAAAAGGTCTCAGGGACCCCGTACACGCCATACGCAATGGCGGTCTTACCCGCTTCATCAATCAAGGTCGGGTAGGCTGCGCCGCTTCGTTTCAGGTAAGCCCGAATCCGTTCTTCGGTGTCCTCATAAACTACACCTAAAAACCGGACCTTTCCTTGGTAGCGCCTCGCTGCAGCTGTGAGCACGCCGTGTTCTTGGACGCAGGGGCGGCACCAGGTCGCCCAAAAGTTTACAACCGTGGGTTGTTGCGCGTTCTTTAGGCCGACGGTTTGACCTCCGTTGAGCTGGCGCAGCGCAAAAGTGGGTGCATCACGACCGACCAATGGTGAGTTGATCGTATGCGGATCCTTACCAAATCCAGACGCCAAGATGGCAACTAAAGGAGCCGTGATCACCAGCCCAATAATCATAACCTGACGATTCATGCGCGACGTCTCGGAAGGATCGCCAGCGTACCACCAATGACCATGATCAACGTCCCTATCCAAATCCATGAGACCAGCGGATTGATGAAGGCGCGTAAACCCAGCTTGCGCGCCTTCGGGTCGTAACTCATCATCGACAGGTACAGATCGGAAATCAGCCCGACACGCACGGATGGGGTGCCGATGGGTTCTCGCTGGGTGTGGTAGTGATTGATCGCAGGTTTGAGTTCACCCAGCGACGTTCCATTTTCGCTGACCGCGACGCGTGCTGCAAGGACTCGACGATGAGGCTCGACCCGTTGCTCGACGTCGACAAAGGTCAATAAGTAGGGACCGATCGTTGCTGACTCGCCTTGGATAAGCGTCGTTTCTTTATGGGTTCTCATCGTGTGCGATACGGCAATAGCGATGATGATCATAATCACGCCCGAATGCACAATATAAGCGCCAAAACGCGGCCGGTCTGGTCCAAGGAGGTGGATGAGCGTGCCGCCTAAGCCGCGACGTTTCGCGCCAAGTCCAAACTGTTGTGCGGTGACGACCAACGTGTAGCCGCCCGCAAAGCAGGTGACCAGCGCCCAGCCGTTCGTCATGCCAACTAGCCAGCCGACGATCAGTCCAAGGACGCCACCGATAAGCGGCGGGAGTAACGCTTTGCGTGTTCGCTCCATCGATGCCGCGCCCCACGGTAAGGCAGGGCCGATGCCCATCAGGAACAAAATCGCGACGCCAATCGGGACCGCCATGGCGTTAAAGTACGGCGATCCAACGCTGATCTTAACCCCTTTGATCGCCTCGACTAGGAGCGGAAACACGGTCCCGATCACCACCATAAAGGTGAATAAGACGAACAAGAGGTTGTTGAGTAAGAACATCGCTTCTCGGCTTTTGGCGTCGCGAACGTTCGGCCCCCCCTTCAAGTCGGTCCATACGCGCTGCTAACGCTAAAATGACCGCTACGAAGCAGATCGCTAAGAAGATAAGAAAGGTAGGACCAATATCACTTTGAGTGAAGCTGTGTACTGAGTTAAAGACACCGGATCGGGTCATGAAGGTGCCCAGGATCGTCAATAAGAAACTGACTAAAATGAGCGTGACTGACCAGATTTTGAGGCTACCACGTCGTTGGACAACAATCACCGAATGTAAGGCAGCTGTCGCTGTAAGCCACGGGAAAAAAGAGGCATTCTCAACCGGATCCCAGTCCCAGTAGCCACCCCAGCCAAGAACTTCGTAAGCCCACCAGCCGCCAAGAACGATCCCTCCTGTCAAAAAGATCCACGGAATCATCAACCAACGGCGTAACCGTGGGACGAAGTCAGCGCCTAGATTGCCAGCAAGCAGCGCTGCCATCGCCAGAGCGAAGGGTACGGTCATGCCGACATAACCACCATAGAGCATGGGCGGATGGATGATCATGAGGACGTGATTTTGTAGCAAAGGATTTGGTCCTGGGCCCTCGGTCATCGGGTTAGGAACGGCAGTAAATGGGTTTGCGGGACCCGCAAGCAAGAAGGTGAAGAAGACACCGCAGGCGAGCAAGACGCCCAAGAAATAGGGCAGGTGCTCTGGGTGATGATCGCCTAGATCGTGGACTGAAACCAGAACATAGACACCGAGCATCGCACCCCAGAAAAGGATGGAACCCTCCAACGATGACCATAAGCTGACGACCGCTACCCAGGTGGGTACCTTGGTCGACCCCACTTTAGCGACGTAGCCCACTGAAAAGTCAGGCACCAGCAAGGCGTAGACCATCAAGATGTTGGCGAGGATTAGAAGAACCGCAAAAACCTGAGCGGCTCGCCGTGCCCACATGGCGCCGTCTTGAGAGCGTTTAGCCGCCGCAACAAAGGCAAGAATCGACCCAGCACCCGTACAAACTAGGGCTCCCAGTATGAGGCTTTGACCGAGCGTTGCGATCATGGGATTTGTAGTTCCTTTGTCGTTTTCATGAGGGTCTTCGTATCCTCTTGCTCGTCGCCAGGAGCACGGTATTCGTTATCATGTTTGACCATGAGTCGGTTGGCACTGAACCGGTTTGAGCGGAGCAAGGTTCCTTCAACCACAACCCCGATCTTTTCGCGGAACATCGCTGGCGGCATGCCCTCAGCATCGACGCTGTAGTTGGTTGTGCCATCCGTGACGTCGAAACTTAGCCGAGTGCCTGCTGGGTCCTTGTCTATCGATCCCTCGACGACTTGGCCGCCGAGTCGAATGGTTGCGCCATAGGCTTTTTCACCGGCAGTTTTCATTTCAGTGGGCGTCCAATAAAAGATGAGGTTGTCACCCAGTCCGCCGAGCGTCACCAGCGCAAAGCCCACCGCCGCGACCACGACCGCTGAGATCGCTAAAATCTTAGCATTCTTGGGCAGCGGAGCTAGCTCAACTCGTTCTTCGCTGTTCATTCGCCCGGTTCCTCACCTTTCCAGCGTCGCCAGAGACTAAACATATAGAGCGCCATGGCACCGCCCGTGATACCGTATGCTGCCCACACAAACTCCCAACCCCCTTGAATCATTCCAGTCATACTTCAACTCCAGATTGCGGCAGTGGTGGTGCTAAGGCTTGGCGCCGACGTTCATCGGCGATCCACGAGCGAACCATGAGCAGGGCTACGGTCAAAGCAAGCAAACC
>CACGMS010000035.1 GCA_902574205.1 uncultured Candidatus Hydrogenedens sp.
AACAAAGAACGGCGAGCACGGACACGATGTTCACCCGCCGTAACGACCGCCTCGACCACATATTTAGCTAAGTCACCCAAGACATCGACCTGGGCACCTGCGAGCGTTGTCGAGACGGTGGAACCCGGCTGACTCAATGGGATCTCGACCGTTTCCTTGGCGACGGTGGTATCACGCTCAGCGGCTAGATTGACGAGTCGCATCTCGACTTGCGCATCATGACTACCCTCAGCCAGAGTGATCGGTACTTGCAAAGTCACTACGTTGCCTGTGAGCGAAGCTGTGATTGTATTTTCGTCAAGCGAAAGGGGTCCTGAGCGTAATTTGTCAGGCAGCAGTCTGTCGCCGCTATGTGGTTGATGACAGCCCGTGATAAGGACGGTTGCACAGGTCAACAAAGAGAGGTGAATGCGAAGCATGTGAAGTCGCCTCCAAAGCGATAAGTCGGAACTTGGTTCATACGCAGGGCGAAGCTTAGACGATTATGGCTGAGGCGCAAACACCTACGGTGGTATACCATGCAATCTGACTAAATCCTCGTCCGTTCTTATCGCTTTATTTGTCCAGTCGTCTTACTTGTTTATCGGTCTTCGACTTGGCGTTTATTCGATGTTTTGGCAGGAGATGCTCAAGGGATGTTTGTGGGGCGTTGACGCCATCGCTTGATCCTAAAGAAATCACCCCAATTGTTGTTGAGGCCATTTGTCGTGACGATCGAATACAAGACATCTTGGCGTCCTGCTTCCGCCGAAGCTGAAGCGACCCATCTCGGTCAGTTGATGCGCGCAAGAGGTATCGACTTTGAGGCGCTTCACGCCTGGGCATTTGATGAGCCAGAAGCGTATTGGACTCATGTTCTTAGCGAATTAAGGATCGTCTTCGCCGTGCCGCCCAAGAGGATTTTGGAATCACCCAATCGATGGCTGCCCGAGGCTCAACTCAATATTGTGCAATCATGTTTTGAGCGCTCACAGGGCGAAGTCGCTTTGGTTCGAGGTTTAGCAGATGGCTCGCTTGAGTATTGGAGTCGTGACCAACTCAAAGCGCGCACTCTTCGGGTCGCGGCAGCGCTCCGCGATGCTGGAATTGGACCTGGTGATGCCGTTGCGATCGCCATGCCGATGACCGCTGAATCGGTGGTGATCTATCTCGCTATTGTGTGGGTCGGCGCAGCAGTCGTCTCGATCGCCGATTCGTTCTCAGCTGAGGAAATTCGGACGCGCCTAGATATCAGTAAGACGACTCTAGTTTTTACTCAGGACCACATCAAACGAGGCAATAAGACTATTCCTTTATATCCGCGATTGGTCGAAGCCGGAGCGGAATCGGTAGTGGTGTTAGCAGCGAGTGACGCGTTGGCCTTAGCTGTACGCGATCAGGATCAACCCTATACCGATTTTCTGAATCGTAGTGACTCAGTCGTCATCGAACCCTCGATCGGCGCGATTGATCGAGTCTCGAACATTCTCTTTTCGTCGGGGACTACGGGAACGCCCAAAGCCATTCCATGGACTCAGTTGACGCCCATTAAAGCTGCCGCTGATGCGTGGGCTCATCATGACATCAAGGTCGGTGAGGTCGTGGTTTGGCCGACCAATCTAGGGTGGATGATGGGACCTTGGCTCATTTATGCTAGCCTGCTTAACGGAGCGGCAATTGGTGTCTTTGAGGGGAGCCCTCTCGGCGCCGACTTTGCTCGTTTTGTCGACCAAGCTAAGGTGAGTATGCTGGGTGTCGTACCGAGTTTGGTTAAAGCTTGGCGTCACGGTGGCGCTTTGGATGGCTGCAATTGGCGGAGTATTCGTCGTTACAGTTCAACTGGTGAAGCTTCCAATCCTGCCGACATGGCTTGGCTGATGGCGCAAGCTGGCGGTGCGCCCGTTTTAGAATATTGTGGAGGTACGGAAATCGGTGGCGGTTACCTGTGTGGGAGCATGGTTCAAGAGCAGCGTGCAGGTCAGTTCTCAACCCCAGTTTTTGGGTGCCGAATGTATTTGCTCGATGATGAAGGTCTACCTTCTTCTGCAGGGGAGGTTGCGCTCGTCTCACCCCAGTTTGGAGCCAGTCAGCGATTGCTCAACGGCGATCATGAGCGCGTTTATTTCGAGGGTATGCCGCGTGGGCCATCAGGAGAACGATTGCGTCGGCATGGCGATTATATGGAGCGCATGGCGACTGGGTTTTACCGGGCGCATGGTCGGGTTGACGACACGATGAACCTTGGCGGTATCAAGGTCTCCTCTGCTGAAATTGAACGCGTGGTCAATCGTTTAGATGGTGTGGTTGAAAGCGCAGCCGTTGCGGTCAGCCCACGAGGCGGTGGACCAAGCGAACTCGTCTTAGTCGTGGTCGTTCATGGTCGGGCTATTGAATCATTACATCCAGCGATTGTCGCCGCCATCCGTGATCAACTCAATCCACTGTTTAAGGTCACTCGAACGGTTGTTCGACCGTCTCTGCCACGCACGGCATCGAACAAGGTCATGCGTCGCGTGCTGCGCGCTGAACTTGAAGCTTAGGGCGTCGCTGGCGTGGGCGCCGGCGGCGCGTTTTGAACCGCTTGACGATGAATCAAAGCACGAGCTTGACCGGTGCGTCCGCGCATGTACTCGATGAGATGATAGATCGTCCGACTCTTCAACTTGCCTTTGAATGCTGGAGCACCACCATGCCCCTTCAGAATGCGTTTGATCATCGGATCGATGGCATTGTTGATGAGTTGGGGTTGCTCTTGATAGTTGGGTGCACCGGCGACGGCACCTTCCCCGTGCGTTCCATGACAAGTTTCACAATTTCGGCGGGCAATACTTTGGAGGTCGTTACTGTCGGGGTCAGGTTTCATACCGGGAGGTAAAATAGGCGGGTGTAAGGGGGTTCCATCGTCAAGCACTGGTGCAGGGGGTCCGACTGGTGGTCCTTCGATTTCGAGCGGTGGCAGCGCAGGTTGACTGGATACTGAGTTGGGGTCGACCATTTCAACGGGATCAGCTTTATCGATAATCGTAGGGCCTGCTTGTTTGCATCCGCCAATAAGTCCGATGGTGACAAATAGAGCGATCCGCATAACACTGGCTCCCCGAGCGATCATGACCACTGAATACGATCCAGAACTCTATCATTTGCTCCATCGTGGCAACCCTGGGGACATGGATTGGTATGTTCGGCGTTGTCAGGGGGCACAAAATATTCTCGAATTGGGTTGTGGCAATGGGCGTATTTTACTCCGTTTAGCGCAATCAGGCTCATCCGTTTTCGGTATGGATTGCTCGAAGTTGATGTTAACTCGGTGTGCTGAGCGTTTTCATCGCGCAGGATCACGAGTGGAATTGATTCACGGAGATATGGCGGCATTTGCCTTGCCTTGGCGATTTGATCGGATCCTCATTCCGTACAATAGTTTATACTGTCTCACGACCAAAGCGCAGCAGCTCGCGTGCTTGAAGTCTGTTGGAGCCCATCTTGAACCGGGCGGACAGTTACTCTTTGATGCCTATGCGGCAGATCCAGTAAGTGGTTCCGAAGAATCAACGCCAACCGTTCATGAGCACATCGTCGCTAATTTTCACAATGGCGAGCGGCATATTGAAGTGCGTGAACGGAGTGAAGAGGATCTGGATAAGCAGCAGATTAACGCGACCTACGCCTATTATTCAACCTGGGATGATGGGCGAACTCAATTGGACAGTTGGTCGATTCTTCAACGCTATATTTTTCCAGAACAACTTTTCAATTTGCTCGAAGAAGCAGGACTTGCCTTAGAGGGAATTTACGGTGATTTTGACCAGAGTCCATTTAGTCAGACCAGCCACCATATGGTCGTCGTCGCTTCGATAAAGGAACCCTGAGCATGAGACTGATAGCAACGATAACTTTATGCGCCTTGATTGTAGGTTGTGTGCATTCCGTTCCGGTGGTTGAGGCTCGCGAGCAATTCGCCCATGTGCACCAAGAGGCGAAACAGCGAGCTTCGTCAGCTTTGAAGGAAGCCAAACGAACCGAGCGATTGGTTCGTCGAATGACTGATTTAGTGGATAATCGGCAGGTCGAGCCCTTACCCGAATTGAGGCGCTTGGCATCGGCTATGTCGGCTGCAGCGCAGAGTCTGCGGGCTCGGGCTCGAGCGATCCAAAAAGTGCGGACACGGCTATCGAAATTGGGTCGAGGGCGGGTCGAGTTGCGTGCCAACGAACCCGGCTGGAAGCTGTATCAGACTTTGCGTCAGGATGTGAGGCGTCTTGAGGCAGACAGTCTTCGTGCGCATGCTAGTTTTAAGGAACAACCGAAAGCGTTTAAGCGCTTGTGTGATCAGTACGAAATCGGTCCTGTGGATACGACCGGTTATGGTGATCGTATGGGTGCAAAAATTAAAGAAATGGATGAATGGCTTCGTCAAGGTACAGCTTACCTTGAACGGGTCGAATACATGATGAGTGAAGAGGGCGTGGATCCGGAGGCTTTGCGAGCCGTTCAAGCAGCGAGTGTCCAACTGCAAGCCATGACTGATACACGCGCTGAGGTTCGGCGAACGGCCCTGCGGTTTCGCCTCGAGACCAAAGCCGGCGCTGACGCCGTCATTGCTCCAGGGATGGTGACCTACAATCTTTTTGATCGCTTAGACAGCTTAGCAGCAGACTTGAAGGCATCGGCGAAACGGATTCTCACGCTCACGAAAAAGATACCAACCAAGGGAATGCAATGAATCAAAACCAGCCTCAACAGACGTATCAAACGACCTTCATCATTTGGGCGGCTCTCACGTTTTCGGTTGTCCCCTACATCGGCGTTGCAGTGTTCGCCGTTGAGCCCAAAGAAGAGCCACTTGCCTTTGCCTTTGTCGCTGCCGTTGGTGGAATGGCGATCTTTAATTTGCTGCTGAGCATCGGTATGCGGAGGTGGTTGACGCAGCCCAAGATGTTGCTTGCGAGCGGCAAGTCACCTCAAGATTTGATGGCGAACCACTTTCCTTTGAATCAGAGTCATTTAATTATGACATGGGCGGTTGCCGAGTCAGCAGCAATCTTTGGGCTCGTCTTATCGTTTGTGGCTGGGGATGCTCAGTATGCTATTGGGTTCGGTCTATTGACGATCGCTACCATGGTCGTTTTTCATCGGCCAAGGCGCCTCACGTCTGAGGACTTTTTCGAGTAAGAAAGTGGAGATGAGCTTCGAGCTAAGCTAGACTGCGCTCATGAACGGCATGCTCGAATCCATTCCGAAGTCAGCGCTGAGTGAACTTCCGTTGTTCCCTCTGCCTAACGTGGTATTTTTCCCGGGCATGCTCTTGCCCTTAAATGTCTTTGAGCCACGATACTTGGACTTGATCACCCATTGTTTAGAGCACGATCGTATCGTTGCCATCCCGTTGCTCAAGCCCGGATATAAAGAGAACTATGAGGGTAGACCACCTATTCATTCAGTCGTTGGTGCTGGCGTGATCAGTGGTCATCGCGTGCTTGAGGACGGTCGGATGACCGTGGTCCTCAAAGGCCTTGAACGGCTCCGTATCGTCGAAGAATTGCCGGAGGTGCACGCGTTTCGTTTAGCGCGAGCGGAGCGTGTGATCGAACAGGGAGCAGAAGTTGATCTCGGCGATGAGCTCGTCGTTCTTAGTAATTTGTTGAACCAACTCGGTCAATCTCGTCCACAGGCGGGTTTGGTACTCGCCCAAATTGAAGAGGTTGCCGATACGATACCCCAGCTTATCGATTTATTGGCTGCTTATGTGGTCGGCGATTTAGGACTTAGACAAGAGCTGTTGTCTGAACTCAATGTGCTTCAGCGCTTTGCACGTCTGACCCAGATTGTTGCCGATATTGTTTTGCAGATCAGCGGTGATGAGGTTCTGCATTAGTCAACCTGGTGAGCAAGCGCCTTGGTAAACGAGGTAGGGTATGAGCAAATAAAGGATGCTGTCGCGTATCAGGTAAAATAGCACGAAGCCGACGACGAGTTTCCAGCCGTAATGGTCAAATAAACCTCGCCAACCCGATTCTTTGCGAACCCTTTTCATGGTGGCGATGAGCCCTGGTTTTTCTTCGTTCATGGTGTCTTCATCTCTTGCGTGGATGCACTGCCCTAAGCGGACAGGATGGACAAGCTAGGATTGTGTTTGTCCAATGCGCTGAGCATAAGCTCGCAGGATCAATACATAGCTGATCAATCCGATAGCTAACAGAGCGAACCCCAAGCCTTGACCGACGAGCGCCTGGCTGGCGCCGGCAGCTGCCAGAAGCATCGACCCGAGCGCGGCGAGCGCAAAAATCCACCATGATTTTGGAGTGTTGTTGGTTTGTTGCATAAAGTGTTCGGCCGCCTGTTTGTCTTGGGTGGTCCAAAGCGTGCAAAAGAGGCAACTGATCAGACCCGTGACGCCGACGATCGCCATTTGCCAAGCAAAGCTCGGCCGATCCCAAGGTCCCCAAAGCACCAACCCAGCAGCAACTGTGCTCGCTCCGAAGGCTGCTAATTCGGAGCGCGCGTCGATTCGCATCATAAACCAGCGAAGCAGGGTCGGTGCGCCGAGCCCCGCACCCAGCACAAGTACGATTTTCCAGGCTGCAGCAATTGAATTCAAATGAACGGCGATGACGGCTGCAATTAGGGCCATCATCGGTTGTGACCATCGACTGGCGCGCAGCCGTTGTTGATCACTGGCGTGTGCGGGTAAGAGATCATTAGCCAGATAACTCGCACCCCAATGCAAATGCGTATCCGCTGTGGAAATGAGCGCTGCGACTAAACCGCCGAGCGCTAAACCAAGCACACCGTTGGGCAACCAGCTCAGCATGGCGTCAGGATAGCTTTGCTCAAAGCCAGTCGCAGGAGGGATGCTGAACAGTAAGCCAACGACCAGCCCTGTAGCCACCCACGCCCACGGTCGAATCATGTAATGAGCGGCAGTAAACCACCCCATCGCAAGCGTTGCATCTTTTGGGCTGCGACAAGCGAGCATGCGTTGAACAAGAACGCCTCCACCATCGGCATTTTTATTCGCCCACCAACTTAGCAACAAGGCAGTGAGCACCAAATCACCATGAGTACCGATCAGATCAAGGCTTGGTTTGTGGGGGGTTAGATGATCAAGCCAGGTGGGGTCCATAGGCGCCAGAGCACTTAGGATCTGGAGGTCGCTGGTGAGCATACCCGCTTGGGTTTGGGTCAGGAGACTTGCCACCGCTTCGATACTACCCACCGCTTGGTAAGCCATCCAAGCCAGCGCTAATGCGCCGATCATCGCGAGGCTGAATTGCAGCAAGTCGGTCCACACAACGCCTCGCAAGCCAGCGACGGTTCCATAGGCGAGCGCAATGATCAACGCGCAGAACAAGCCGAGAACGGCTGAGCCATCCAAGCTGCCAACCGCCAAGCTATTAAGTGTACTTGGATGGATCCACGTATGGAATGGAATTAGACTTCCCAGGACTTTAGCTCCGGCGTGGAGTACCCAACCTAAAACGAAGAGGTTGATGGGAAGCATAAAATAGATCGCCCGCAATTTTCTCAGCAGGCGGGCGTTTGGTCCGTCACCATAGCGTCGAGCGACCACTTCTGCATCCGTAGTGCATCCGGTGGAGCGCCAGCGCGCGGCGAGTGCAAAAGTAACCAAGAGATGGGATACGAGCAGACCCCACCAAAACCAGTTGGCTGCGAGTCCATCCTCAGCAGTCAGTCCAGCGACGACGAGAGGTGTATCGACCGCAAAGGTTGTTGCCACCATTGAGGTGCCTGCAGCCCACCAAGGAAGGCTTCGACCAGCGAGTAAAAAGTCGTCTTTATCCGAATTTTTTCGTGTACCGGCTAACCCCACACCGAGGGTGCAAAGAAGAACAAGACAAAGAAGAACAAGATCAAGTGTGGTCACGATTTAGGGGTGGCAAAAAAGTGAACGGACGACCAGAGGGGTCGTCCGTTCGCTTGGATTCTCTAATCGAGGTGACGTTTAGGCCGCTTCGATTAGCGCAATGAGATCCGCTTTGCGAATGCGGTTGGGAACCTCAATGCTACGCTCTGCAGCCAAAGCACGTAATGCTTTAACCGTGAGGGCTTCGAGACCTGGCTCGGGCTCGATGGTGGGCTCGACTTCGGCAACCACTTCATCGTTCGCCGTGGTGCCGCTGATCTTGTGACGCAAATCGGTGACTCGGTTCGTCAAGTCGGTGACACGAGTGCTCAGATCACTCAAGAGACCTTCGATGTCTGTTTCAAGGGCATCGAGACGGCCTTTGATGCTGTCGAGATCAACGGCATTTTTGAGGTTGAGCCGATCGATGACAACTTTGACGTTACCTTCGACTTCGTCTTTGACGGCAAGGCCGCTTTTGACGACGGTCTCAAGCTTTTCTTGCAGTGCTTTGTTTTTGGACAGGGCTTCAGCAGCTTGATTGACAGTCTGCTCACCTAGTTTGGTTAAACGATCGATTACAGCTTGCGGTGCCATTTTTATCTCCGAGCGTGTTGTTGTGTTCGCTCATATGGTAACAAAATACGTATTTGACGCGCTGTGTCAATTGCTTTTGACGCGTTGCGTCATCGGATGTTCGACCGATCACAGGAACCGCTAGTGTTGTTGTTTGAGCGGTGGTGGCGGCGTGACCCCATTGGCTATGAGCTCCGCATTGATCAAAGCTTGAAGTGCATCTGGTTTGACTAAGTTGTAGAGCGGCTGACCGTTGATAAATAGAGCCGGTGTGCCTTCAATAAAGGCATGATCACCGGCAGATATATCATCATCGATAATCGACCCTTTGCTGGGGTCATCTAGGCATCGGTCAAAGGTCTTCATGTCCTGAACGCCAACAGCTTGAGCATGCGCTGTTAATGCCGCTCGATCAAAGCCGTCACGCTGGGCAAAAATGCGATCATGAAAAGCCCAGAATTTTCCTTGGTCGTGCGCACAAATACTGGCGAGCGCGATCTTGGCTGCGTGCTTGTGAAACCCCAGCGGGTAGTGTCGGTAGGACCAACGCACTTGGTCACCATAATGCTTGGCAAGTTGTTCGTTGATTTGTGCTTGGCGGCCACAATAAGGGCATTCAAAATCCGAGAAGATGACGACTGACACTTTGGCTTTGGGTCCGCCCATGCTTGGTGCGTCCTTGCGTTCGACTTTCAGGCGCGGAAGAGCAGGTGCCTTGAGGCTCGATACAAAAGGAAACCGCTCAAGCAAACGATCACGAATTTCATGCTCTTGAGTCGCTTTGAACTCTTGGCCGAGCTGCTCGGCAATCAAGCCTTTGACCTGGTCGAGCGACTGACCCTGGAAATGCTGTTGATTACCCATGTACACGGCTTGAATGATTTCTGGAGTCACTGGATTGAGGGGAACCTCTTGCTCCATATTTTTCAAGAATTGTTCTGGGCTCATACCCGCTTTCTTGGCGCCGACTTCTAAGGCTCGATTACCAGCAGCTTCAAGCGCTAGGTTGCGCAAGATGTTCCAGCGGTCCAGCGCCGCTTTGGCGTCATGACGCACCAAAGCACCACGTTGTTTTTCTTTGAGGTCGCTCAACGTAATCGCTTGCCCAGCGAGGGTGCCGAGTTGCTGTGACTGCGCGCTTTGAGCAGGATGAGCTGTGGCTTTGACCGTAGCATTGAGCGGCGTCGCTGCGGGCGCGGCATCGGCTGTTGTGGTGGCGGATGTGCAGCTTGATGCGATTATGCCCACTGCGCAGGTGAGAAGAAGTCGTACGCTCATGAGGGTCTCCGAGTTTGAAATTGTTCGTCGAGCTGAGCCACAGGAGCGCCACCCATTTCGTCCAGGATATCGGTCACTTCACGGAGCATGGCTTTCTTCTTTCTGTAAGGGAGAAAAGCGGATTTGAATCCTTGAACAGTCAGACGTTTGAGCGCCGTAAAATCAAATCCGAAGGTGCTGGCTGCGAGCAGATATTCGTCGGTTACTGTGGTGTCTGTGATCAGGCGGTTGTCGGTACTGATGGCGAGACGCAAGCCGGCGTCGTAGTAGAGTCGAAGTGGATGTTGGCTCACGTCGTCAACGGCTCGTGTTTGTACGTTCGACTTTAGGCAGATTTCGATCGGGATTCGACGATCATTCACGTAGTTGAGTAGGCTTCCATCCTCGACCAGTCGTACTCCGTGTCCAATACGATGTGCTCCACAGTAATGAATCGCCTCATGGATACTTTGGGCACCAGCGGCCTCACCAGCATGGAGCGTACACGCAATGTTGTTGTTGCGAATGAGATAAAACGCTTCGACATGATCTTTTGCGGGGTGGTCAAGCTCTGCACCCGCCAAATCGAAGCCCACCACGCCGCGGTCTTTGAAGCTCACTGCCAGTCGCGCCAACCGAAGGGAGGTTGGGGGGTCAATATTACGCAAACCGCAAATGATTAGACCCGAATCAACGCCAAATTCGCGTTGTCCGCGCTCCATGCCGGAGAGGACGGCTTCCACGACTTGGGTGTCACGCATGCCTTTATCAAGATGCAGAACAGGACAATACCGGATTTCTAAGTAGCGTACACCGTCGGCATGAGCGTCAGCGATCAACTCATAGGCGACCCGTTCAAGTGCCCAGTCCTCTTGCAGCACACTAAGGGTAACGCCAAATGCTTTGAGGTAGTCGACTAAGTCATCACAGATCTCGCCCATATGAATGGCGCGAGCGAGCCCCTCTTCATCATGGGCGGTTAAGGTGATCCCTTGTTCTTTAGCTAAGTCTAAAATGGTACTGAGGCGAAGACTCCCGTCGAGGTGGCAGTGGAGATCTGTTTTAGGCATCGCCAGCACTAAATCACGAGTAATTGCGGGATTGATCATTCGTCCTCCGATGACACGTCTTTGACCTCGCGTGTGGGCTCGTCAAGAAAGAGCGTCTCTGCATCTGCAAGTTCGCCAAACCATGATGGCGCAAGATGGCTCTCACGAAAACTCGATGGACGAAGATCGAATGGGAGTGCTTTGGCAGCAGCAGGAAGGAGCAAGGCGCCTCCAGGCATGGCGAAGATAGCAAGAGCCGGAACGGTTCGTCCCAAATCGCTCAGTGTGCTGCGTAAGGTACCCCACTCATCATGGCTGAGCGTTTTACCCATCGCTGATTTTCGCAACAAATTGAGACTATCGCCTGTCTCCTTGAGTTCATTGATCACGCGCTCTGAGTTGATGCGCAGCTGAGCCACTAAATGCGATCGGTTGAGGGCTTGACGACGATCATTCGTCCAAAGGCGCTCGACGAGTTTGTGTTGCATAAAGAGGCGCTGGGCGACTTCGGCTCCTAGTTGGTCGAGTTCTTTCTCGTGCATTCCACCTGCTGCCGCAAGCGCAGATAAGGTGGTGAGCTCGGCTTCGCTGTGATGACCATCGATGGCTGCCGCAACCAGTCCAGCGCGCACCAACTCGAGAGGGGGTAAGCCATCGGCTAAGTCCATAATCTCTTGTGCATTTGGGAGATGATATAACCACGAGTCGAGCCGAGCTTTGCCGGAGCGACTAACCCGTAAGTTGTTCAATTGTTTTTTGATGGTCTTGAACGCAAAATCGGGAACTTGTTTGTCGACTGCATTCATCATCAGCAACATACCCGCTAGTTGCAGCCGGCGTTGCCTTGCCTCGCGCGCCAAACTGGCTTGGTTCGCCTCCGAGAGTTGGTCGTTTGCCCGTGCCGTAATCCACGTGATCGCATTGTAGGCTTCGACGCTGGTTAAGCCTGCAAGCAAGGGAAGACCGGCGATCGGTAAGCCTTGCGTCAATCCGAGCGTCTCGAGCGCATCACCCATGACCTCGATACGATCAGGGCCATCAGTCAAAGCGGCGATCAGTCGACAATGCTCTCGTTGTAGTTCGTCATGACCGACCAGTTTACCGTCATGGATTAGGGCTTGATCGAGCACCTCAAGAGTCCAGCGGGTAAAGGCAAAAAGAATGACTCGTGAGCCGCCCTGGTCAGGGTCTAGTCGCTCGATGAGGTGATCCGGTAGATAGGGCAGCCCAAGGTCAAAACCACTTTGGATGAGGTGTCGGTGAGCAAATCCGTTGAGTGTATGGTTTGCTGGTTGGTCTACGAAGAGTCGCTCGCGCCGGGCTAAGTGGCGTGCGACCAATTGTTGATACCAAGGAAGAACTTGATTCGCCATGATTGAGGATTGCCACGAGGCGAGCGCACTGTCTTGGAAAAACGAGGGTTCTGTTGACTAAAAAATTCGTCAGTTTTTTTGACCCGGCTCAGGAGTGCCCTCAAATGGAGGTGCTTGGAGGTGCATTGACCCCCACCGACCCCAAGCCACGGAAAGGAACCCACCATGCGCAGTCTCGCCGTCATCGCCGCTTTGATCCTTGGAGCATTTTGGGTATTTTCAGGCTTAAACGATTCGGAAGACTTGCTGTGGCAGATTAGTCGTTTGGCTGCTCGCGGTGAGGTGAGGGCGAAACCTCAAGCGAAAAAGGTCGAAAAGGTTAGCCTGGACGCGCTTGATCCCAATCTGGAAGCTCAACTTGAGCAAATGATGACGAACTTTGGGGTCGAATATGGTGCAGTCACGGTGATCGATGTGCCCACCGGTGGCGTGCTCGCCTCCGCGGGTTCATCGAAGCGTGAGCCTGAGCAGGGTCGAGCTCTTTCCTTCGCGCCTCGCTACCCAAGCGCTTCCGTGTTCAAAGTGGTCGCAAGCGCCGGTTTGCTCGAGCAACCCAGCTTCGACCCTGGCGCATGTATTGCTTATCGTGGAGGACGTCGTCGAGTGAATGCTAAGCTGCTGGTGCCGCGTCCCGGTGAGCGTCGCTGCGCAACGCTCGAGGGCATGTTGTCTCGCTCGGTAAATGTGGCGATTGCCCGTTCGGTCAAAGGTCACGTCAGTCGTGATGATCTCAAAGATGTCTCAAGCCGAATGGGGTTTGGTGCGGTGCTTCCTGGCGCTGATGCTTTTGGCGTCTCCACTGCAGATCTTCCTGTTGACGACGACGCTCGAGCGATTTCAGCGGCGGGCTTCGGTAATCACCGAATTAGCCCTTATCATGCCGCCTCGATGATGGCGATGATCGCTCGTGGTGGTCGCTGGGGGGCACAGCGTCCGGCTGGTATTCCCGATCAAGCGTTATCGCCTAAGTTGGCGCGTAAGCTAGGGCAGATGATGGTCGCGACTACAAAAACGGGGACGGCGCGTAAAACGCTTGGCCGTATTCGTGGTGTGGATATCGCTGGAAAAACAGGGAGCCTGATCGTTGATGGACTGGATTACAGTTGGTTTGCGGGCTTCGCTCCTGCCGACGACCCGCGCATCGCCTTTGCTGCAGTTGTGGTCAATGACCCGCAGAAGGTTTGGCACATTCGGGGAACGCATTTAGCAAAGGCTGCAGCCAAAGGCGCACTGTTTGGTGATACGCCGCCTCGTGCCAAATCCATGGTGGCGATGCGTTAGTCTGTATCCTTTCGGTTGACGCAAGGGCTTGGGCCGATTAGACGCCGCTGGCTTAGTCTCGGAGTGCTCTTATGGCCCGCGTCACTGTTGAAGATTGTCTAGATCGAGTTCCTAATCGCTTTGCACTGGTTCATCTCGCTGCTCGACGAGCTCGCGATTTGATCAAAGGTGATACGCCGACCGTCGAGCACGCAAAGAACAAAGAGACGGTTCTTGCCTTGCGAGAAGTCGCTGCTGAGCATGTTCGGTTTGTCGGCGATATCAAGACTTCTTTGCTGCGACCTGTTGATGACCTGCGTGCAGACTATGAAGCGCGTGAAGGTGGCTTCTAAGCCCGTTAAGCCATGGAAAGGTTGACTCCAGCTCAGCGCTTGCGGCTCGCAGGGCTGCGCGCCAAGAAGTCTTGGGGTCAGAATTTTCTACATGATACGACGATCACGCAAGCGATCGCTGAGGCAGCGATTGCTGGGACGCCTGAATCAACTCCCGTTTTGGAAATAGGCGCAGGGCTGGGCGATCTGACTGAGCGTCTTTTAGCCACTGGACGTCGAGTGGTTGCCATTGAGCGAGATCGCGATCTGGTTCCCATCTTGAAAGCTCGATTCTTGGGTGAATCGCTTGAGGTCATTGAGGGCAACGCGCTGACTTATGATTTGGACGGTGGGCCATGGGCGGTGGTGGGGAATTTACCTTATCACATCTCGTCTCGCTTGGTTTTTCAGTTCCTTCCTCAGCGTAAGCGATGGCAGAAGATGACGATTATGCTGCAACGTGAGCTTGCAGACCGAGCGGCGGCTTCGGGACCGGGGCAACCGGGCTGGTCAAGCTTCTCTGCCCAAATCGCTCGGGTGTGTGATGTGTCCTGGGTGCTCGATGTGCCGCCCGGCGCATTTACACCGCCACCTAAAGTTCGCTCGGCAGTGGTCCAGTTATCGCCAAAAAGCGATGCACTCGAAGTTGATGCGGCTGCATATGAACGATGTCTGCGTGCAGTCTTTGGTACGCGCCGCAAGACCTTACGCAACAATCTGAAAGCATGGTTTCGGGGCGAGCCCGAGGCTCTTGATCAGTGTTTAGGCCGCCTACACATCGATCCTAATCGACGCGGTGAAACCTTGAACTTGATGGAGTTGGTCGGCTTGGCAAAAGCCTTAGAGCCCAGGCGTCCTAGGGCGAAACGTGGTTGATTTAGAGCTGGCCCGGTTGTGTATGGGTCTTAAGGCAAGATAAGCCGCACTATTCCTAATCTGATGCGCGTAATTTTAGTCGTATCGGGCCAGAATCATCGCTGAGGTAATCAGCGAATACCCTTGCAGGTGAACAAGGCTCGTGGTGAAGTTTCTTGGTCCACTGGGCGTCTCAAGTTCAGACCGCGATGAAGCGATCAATTAACGGAGGTTCGTGATGAGAGGTTCTACTCTATACACGATCTTATTAGCGAGCTTGGTGTCAGGATGTGAAGTTCTCGGTTCTGATCAGGCGAATCGCGACGGAACCTGTGGACAACACAGCAGTTGTCCTTTTGATCAGGCTTGTGGCGGTGGAAACTGCGTGGACCTACTCAATCGTCGATTCGTTGTGACGCAGATTGATGTCGAACTGTGTGATCGCGATCTTGATGGAGTTGTCTTTGATTCCGGCGATGGATCAGCACCGGACCCTCAAGTCCAGCTGCGCTTTGGAGATCAAACACTGTTCTCGAGTACAGTTAAGCAAAATGCCTTGATCGCTACGTATGCCATCGACAATACGGAAGTCGTTATTGCTGATTTCTCGGATAGCTTTGTTGTCGAAGTACGGGATGACGATGAGGGGACCTCACAGCTGATGGATACCCTATCGGTTGATGTGAACTACCCCGGTCTTCGCGTGGGAGAGGTTGTGGTGGTCAACGAGGCGGATTGTAGTGAGAGTCCAGTCACTCGGGTTGGGGTCGCTTTACAACCCCAAGATGGAGCCTGGTAAGCATGCGCTACATCGGCTTTGAGGGACCCATTGGGGCAGGGAAAACCACGCTAGTACGGGCGCTTGAAAAGCGCCTCAACGGTAAGGTGATTCTTGAGCAAGCTGATGAAAACCCGTTCCTCGAGCGTTTCTATCAAGATAAAGAACGCTACGCTTTTCAGGCGCAGATCTTCTTTTTGTTGTCGCGTTACCAGCAACAACGTCAGATCCTGCAGGGTGATTTGTTCCACGAGTATTTTCTCGGTGACTACGTCTTCTCTCGAGATACCATCTTTGCTCGGATGACGCTGAGTGAGGATGAACTGGGTCTTTATTCCACGATTTACAATGCTTTAGTTGAGCAGATTCCGCAGCCTGACTTGGTCGTTTATCTTCGGGCTCGACCGGAAACCTTGATGGATCGTGTGCGTTTGCGTGGTAAAGATTACGAAGCGGCGATGACCATTGATTATTTGCGAGAGCTTTGCGGCATTTACGAAGAGTTCTTTCGTCATTATGATGATACGCCTTTACTCATCCTTGATACGGATGAGTTTGATTACCGAAGTGACCCGGCTGAACTCAGTCGAGTCTGTGATTTAGTCTTGGAGACACTTAACCGTCATATCAGCGCCGAAGAGTCGGCCAGTATTCTTCCTCAGGAACTTCCTGCGTAGTGACCACGAGCTTCGACCTCTGATGAGGCGGGGACCTGTCGGTATAAGGATTCATGGGGTGTTGCTGCAGCTGAGTAGAGGAGGAGGTGAACCGTGCGTAAGGTCACCATCGTCAACCTCGCCGAAGCGAAGGTTCAAAAACAACCCATAACCATGGTCACTGCTTACGATGCGACGATGGCAAAGATCGCTGATGATGCGGGGGTCGACACCATTTTGGTCGGTGATTCGTTAGGCATGGTGATCGGGGGCAGAGACAACACCCTTGAGGTCACCCTCGAAGAGGTTGCTTATCATTGTCGTGCAGTTCGTCGGGGTGCGTCGCGTCCGTTCTTGGTGGCAGATATGCCCTTTATGACCTATCAAACGAGTACGGATGAGGCGGTTCGTCATGCAGGTTATCTGGTCCGTAGAGGGCGCGCTGAAGCGGTCAAGCTTGAGGGCGGTGAGTCCATCGTTGAGCAAGTTGCGGCTATAGTTGCCGCAGGTATACCCGTTGTTGGGCATGTGGGTCTGACGCCGCAAAGCGTGCACGCCATGGGCGGCTTCAAGGTTCAAGGGCGTCATCAAGCGGCTGCCGATCGCGTCTTGCTTGACGCACGAGCCGTGGTTGAAGCCGGCGCCTTTATGGTGGTTCTTGAGGGAATTCCGAAAGAGCTTGCCGCCCGGATCACGCACGATCTTGCGGTGCCCACAATTGGGATTGGAGCAGGTGTCGGCTGTGATGGTCAGGTATTGGTGTGCACTGACCTGCTCGGTATGAATCCTGATTTTCGCCCCAAGTTTGTGCGCCAGTTTATGCAGGGGTACGATCTGATGAGGAGTGCCTTTGAGTCTTATGTTGGTGCCGTTCGGGCACGTAGTTTTCCCAACGATTCGGAGAGCTTTTCCTCGCCCGCAGCCGGTGAGCGTAAAGCGGTGGGCGATAAGGTAACACGCCTTTATTGACATGCAGTGGGTGGAGTGGCGCGAGACTCATGGGCAAAGCAAAGATTAAGTCAAAACAAGATGATGCGCCGACGATCGCTAATCGGCGCGCTCGGCGTGACTATGAGATTCTCGATGAACTCGAGGCAGGACTGGTCTTGATGGGTTCCGAAGTCAAAAGCATACGGGCTGGAAGGTGTTCGATTGCAGAGGCGTATTGTGCGTTAGTGAGCCATGAGGTCTTTTTGATTGGGTGTCGCATTGAGCCCTGGCCGGGTGCCTCACATTTTGGTCATGAGCCGGATCGAAGTCGCAAGTTGTTGTTAAATAAACGTGAGATCGATCGACTGAGTAAAGCGGTTCATGCGAAGGGGCGTACGATTGTTCCGCTGCGCATGTTTTTCAACGCCCGTGGTTTGGTGAAACTCAAGATCGGTGTTGGACGCGGTAAGTCGGATTACGATAAGCGTCAGGACATTAAAAAACGAGATGTCGACCGCGATATCGCCCGAGTTTTGAGGCGCGGTTAGGCCAAGCGGTCAAAAAATTTCGTCTTCTGAAGCATTATGCTGGCGCCGGTGGCGTGACTGCGCGTAAGCCCGCTTTCGTTGAGGAGATACAGATGAGCACCTTGCTGGAATATGGTCGTAGTCATACCTGTGGCGATTTGCGTTCAGAGCATGTCGGTTCAGAAGTGATTTTGATGGGCTGGGTAGGTGCTTGGCGTGATCTCGGTGGTCGCCGATTTATTGATTTACGTGACCGTTATGGCCTGACCCAAATCACTTTCGGCGAGGAGCTTGATGCTGAGTTATCGGCTCGAGGTAAGTCGCTGCGAAGCGAGTGGGTTGTTGCGGTGCGTGGTGTGGTGGAAGACCGCGTCGCAAACGGGGGTTCGGTCAATGTGCAGATTGCCACGGGCGCCATTGAGGTTCGAGTGACTGAACTCAACGTACTGAGTGAATCAGAGACGCCGCCGTTCTTGATTGCCGATGAGGTGGATGCCCGGGAAGAACTTCGTTTGAAGTATCGCTATTTGGATCTTAGACGTCGTCCACTTCAGAACCATTTGATGGCGCGGCATCGATTCAACCAAGCCGTACGGACCTATCTTGATGGGCATGGTTTCTTAGAGCTTGAAACGCCTTTTCTCGTGCGCTCGACGCCAGAAGGTGCTCGCGATTACGTCGTACCAAGCCGGGTCCATGCAGGGACGTTTTTTGCGCTGCCTCAAAGCCCTCAGATTTTTAAGCAGCTGTTCATGGTCGGCGGCTATGACAAGTATTTTCAAATTACTCGTTGCTTTCGAGATGAAGATCTGCGCGCCGACCGCCAGCCCGAGTTTACACAAGTCGATATGGAGATGAGTTTTCCGACTGAAGACCGGATCATGACCTTTGTTGAAGGTCTTATTCGTCATGTGTTCAAAGCCGTGATCGATGTCGAACTTGATACTGAACTTGAACGCATTACCTATGCTGAATCGATGCGGCGCTTCGGCAAAGATGCACCCGATCTTCGGTTTGGTATGGAGCTTGCCGAGCTCAATGACTTGGTCGCCGATTGTGGTTTTGGTGTCTTTGCATCGACGGTTGAATCAGGCGGTTTGGTCAAGGCTTTGGCGTTAACCGGAGGAGCTGAGCGCTCACGTAAGCAGATTGAGTCGCTGCAAGACATCACCAAGCCATATGGTGCTAAAGGGTTAGCATGGGCGAAGGTCACGGCTGAAGGTTGGCAAGGTGGTATTTCCAAATTCTTCGATACCGGTGAACAAGCAAAGATCGCCGAGCGCGTCGGTGCAGATGTCGGTGATTTGTTGTTGTTCGTCGCCGATAAAGCGAGCGTGACCAATGCTGCCTTGGGCAACTTGCGTTTGCATCTAGGCGAAGAGCTTGGCTTGCGACGAAAGGGTACCTTCAAAGCCCTTTGGATTACCGATTTCCCAATGTTTGACGAGGTTGAACTCGACAATGGTCAGACTCGCTGGGTCGCCTGTCATCATCCCTTTACTGCGCCTCAAGCGGAGTATGCGGTGAGTATGGAAGAGCGACCGGGTGAGGCCTTAGCCCAAGCCTACGATTTGGTGATCAATGGTCACGAGATGGGTGGGGGTTCGATTCGTATTCATCAACGAGAAATTCAGGAGCGCATGTTTCGAGTCTTGGGCATGCCCGAAGAGGAGCAGCGTGAGAAATTTGGTTTCTTACTCGATGCCTTTCGCTTCGGACCGCCGCCTCACGGCGGTTTAGCTTTGGGCGTTGACCGACTTGTCATGGAGATGGTGGGCGCGTCATCGCTGCGTGATGTCATCGCCTTTCCCAAGACGAACCGAGCGCAGGATTTGATGCTCGATGCCCCTGGACGTATTGACCAAGAGCAGTTCGAAGAACTCTATCTTGAGTCAACGGTTGAGGTCAAAGACAGCTAAGGTTTTTCTAGCGCCTTAAGGTCGTCAGGGGTGAGCTTGAGCAGTTTTCCAGTCACTTTGCCCTCGAGTAAAACCGCCATGCGATGATCGCCGCCTTGGTGCAGATAAATCCATTTTTGCACGGGTGGCGCTGCGCGGACATCCATAAAGACTCGATCGGGTGAGCAGAGCGCCAGCCGGGCGTCTTGTTCGCTCATGTCGC
>CACGMS010000036.1 GCA_902574205.1 uncultured Candidatus Hydrogenedens sp.
AGCCAGTCGACATCGTCAAGCAGCCGGTGTGACCGCCCCGGCTCAAGGTCTAACTCTCTGGCGGATGTACGATACCGGTGATGAACGAGACGCCTTATTACCCAGCGGACTCTCCTGGCCAGGATCGCCGTGGGACGTCAGCCCGTGAATGCTATCGCCAGGCTCATCCTGGTCATCTTTATCACGATTCTATCCAGTTCAGCGGTGGTTGATCTCGTCGGAACCAGCGCGCCGTGGTTGACTGGAGGACTAGCAGCGATCGCTGCAGTAATCGTCTGCGACCGGCCGACCTCGGCTGCCCTTTGCGCTGGTTTAGCGATGGCAACAATCGAAGGACTTGTCGTCATCCAGGGGCGAAACGATCTCGATCAGGCCGGTTTCCACGTGGCCATCGCCGCCCTTTTAGCTGCCGCATTTGCCTTGACCGCCGGGTCCCGGGCTGACAATAGCGCCACCTCGCAGGCGCAGGGGCACCCTGTAAAGCCAGTGATGACGAGTGAAGAGGTAAGTGATGAAGACTGAATCCGTCCGTGAACAAGATGTCGAGCGTGACTGGTACGTTGTTGACCTTGATAATAAGGTTCTGGGTCGCGCAGCGACGCGTATCGCAACCATCTTACGAGGGAAGCATAAGCCCTTCTTTACGCCGAACGTCGACTGCGGTGATCACGTCGTCGTGATCAACGCTGAAAAGGTGGCTTTGACGGGTAACAAAGAAGAGAACAAAGTGTACTATTGGCACACCAACCACGTCGGTGGCATCAAGAGTCGCACAGCTGAAGAAAAACGAGATACTGATCCGGCTTTCCTAATCACGAACGCCGTCAAAGGCATGTTGCCTAAGGGTCGTCTTGGACGAGCCATGCTGAAGAAGCTACACGTATATACCGGCACCGAGCACAGCCATGACGGTCAAGCTCCGCAGCCGCTGGAGATCTGAGGTTATGAGTCGAATCTATGCAACGGGTCGTCGCAAGACCGCAACCGCTCGAGTCTATCTCACCCCGGGTTCCGGTAAAGTGACGGTCAATGGGATGCCCGCCAACCAATACTTTGGCCGAGCGGTCCACCTACTGATCCTCAATCAACCGTTTGATGTCACCGAAACGAATGATAAGTATGACGTGATCGCTCGTTGTGATGGCGGTGGGAAGAGTGGCCAAGCCGGCGCCTTACGTCATGGTATTGCACGAGCTTTGAACAGTGCTGATACCGAAACCTTCCGCCCTGCGCTGAAAAAAGCCGGTCACCTGACCCGCGATGCGCGCATGGTCGAACGCAAGAAATACGGTCAACCAGGTGCTCGTAAGAAGTTCCAGTTCAGCAAGCGCTAGAATTGCTTCCGAACTGCTGTCGAATCGAAACCCGTCGTACTGGCGGGTTTCGTCGTTTTTGACCTTTATCTTCATCTCAAATTGTAGAGATTGATCGACTCGGTTCACGCTGCTAGTTTAGTTTCACGGAGAAGCCAATGACCCCTACGATTCTTGCCGCTTTAATCCTTGCCGCCCCTCAACCAGAACCGGCGTTTAGCTACGATAAACCGTTCGTTTACAACTCAGCAGGAAATCTTAAAAAGGATGACTTTCTGTTTCCGATCGTCGCCAGTTACTTCTCGCCCCAAATGACGAAAAGAAACGCGTCTTTTGGTCTGACCGACGACATCACGCTGGAAAGTTCGTTGCTGCTCTTTATCAGCGGTATCACCAATATGCGAATCAAGATGGGCATGGTAAATACACCAAACTTCATCCTCGCGCTGGCGCCAGAACTTGTCTACACACCCGACTTCGATGGTAGAAACCAAGACTATACGATCTTGGGTATCTCAGCACCGATGTCGATCAAGCTTAAATCAGGGACCTTTCTCACACTTACCCCCGGCTATCGAAGCGCAGTTAAGGGCGTCACGAATCTCAGTCAGCCGGCTGCAGAAGACATTATCGCCTTTGGCATCAATCAACCATGGATTGATATCGACTATCTAAGAGTCATCGACAACTACAGCGCCGTTGCACTGCAGTTCCACTACACCTTCCCGATAGGCGGGACGACCCTAGATAGCGGAGCGCTCCTCGAACCACTACCCACCATCACCGGAAAAATGGAGTACCTTCGGGCAGTCGGTGCATCAACTCGTATTGGCGTTGCTATTTTGTACAACCCCTTATGGATCCCGCTCGACCGAGTGGCACCGGAAGGTCGACCTGACGCCGACTTTTTACCTCAAGTCTCAGTCTGGTGGCGAATTCCCGTTGGAAAAAAGAAAGCCAAACCCCAAAAGAATGAGGGTAGGGCAAGTTCTCAGCCGAACGCCCGCTCGAAAAGTAGTGCGACGAATCGTCTACGCAGCGCGCCCATTGCTCTACCCATTCCAACGGCGACTTCGGCTCCTGCTGCACCCCCCGCAGCGCCTACGCCAGAGCCCGCCCCCCAAGCGGATCCGTTACCGCTTCCGGAACCCGAACCTCAACCGACACCACCCAACCCAGGTGATAAATAAGCGAGTCCATCATGCGTACGCTTCACGCGCTCACCCTCTGCTTAGCGATAAGCGGATGCAAAAGCTGTACATCGAAGAAGCCCTCGGAAGCACCAGTGGATGCAGGTGTTGGGATCACACCCATCAAAGTCGCAACCAATGACATCAAAGCACCCAAAGAACAGCCTAAGGCAGGGTTAGTCGACGATGCGCAGACGGCAGTGGCTTTGATCGCTAAGGGGTATGCAGCGATTCCAGACAAAGTCAGACCCATTCGACCGGAGGATGCACGCGCTCGAAAAGGTCTGGGGCAAGCCATGAGCGGATTTCGTTATGCTTTGACAGGTGACGACAAGCTCATGCTGGTACCACAGAGCCCGCCAAAGCTCCCTCCGCATACGATTGTTCGGTCACAGGTTTTAGGACTCAATGAAGCCTCGATTACCTTACGCGTCCCCAATCCGGGGGGAACCGCAGCCATGGCGACGGGCAAAGTGATGATCGGCAAAATCAAGCCCACCTCGACCCATATTAAACGCGCTCGTCTCAACGCGATCGAACGAATTGCCAAACAAAGCCGGGGCTCGGGTCAAATCATCCCGGTTTCAACGACTACCCCAAGAGTTGAAGACGGCATTCTCATGCTTGAGGTCAACGCTCGAGTCTTCCGAGACGGTTCGCCGTGAGCGCTCGGCTAGCGACGGAGCTCAAAGCGCTTTTCGGTGAGCGTAGCGTCGTCGCTGAGCCTAATCGATGCCAGCAATATTCGGGTGACTGGAGTGGGTTGAAGGGCCGCACACCTGCGCTCGTCATCAGACCGGAATCGACCGAACAAGCCAGCGCAATCGTTGCGCGTCTTTATCGACTTGGTGTTCCCATGACTCTGCGCGGAGCCGGCACAGGAAAAGCAGGCGGTTGCATACCAAGTATTGATTCGGTGGTGATCTCAACGGAGCTGATGACCGGCACACCAGTCGTTCGAACCAACGATCTCACGATCCAAAGCGCGGCCGGCACCTTAGCCGCCGAAATGGATGAACAAGCTGCTCTTCATGACTTGTTCTATCCGCCCGACCCGAACAGTTTAGCCATCAGCTCGATTGGAGGGAATGTTGCGACGAATGCAGGCGGGCCCAAAGCAGTCAAATACGGCCTAACCGGACACTATCTATTGGGCTTAACCTTTGTCGGTGCACAAGGCGATGTCGTTACGACCGGTGCACAGACGATCAAATCCGTAGCCGGAACCAACTTGCCTGGTTTACTGCTCGGCTCCGAGGGGACATTCGGCCTAATCACTGACGTGACCATGCGCTTAATCGCTCGACCTCAAGCGGTACAAACAGCTCTTCTGACCTTCAACAGTACAGCAGACGCTGTCGCCTCAGTGGGCGCGTTGTTTCAAACCGGTCTTATGCCTCGATGCGCTGAACTGCTCGATGAGATAAGTTGCGATACCATTGCTCAACGCCAAAGCCATGCGCTACCCGAACGATGTCGCGCTGCGATCATCCTTGAGACCGACGGGTCGTCCGAACAGTCACTGGATGAGCTGCTGACGCTGACTCAAGCAGCCAACCCCGTGGATACGCTGGTGGCTCAAACACCCGCTCATCGAGAGCGTATTTGGGCACCGAGACGTGATCTATCAATCGCTCTATCTGACCGTCGAAACCTCAAGGTGAGCGAAGATATAGCGGTCCCGCGCAGTCGTCTCAGTGCAGCCGTAGAGACCATCCGAACAGCAGCAGCGGAGACGCCTTTTGAGATCGCAACGTATGGTCACGCAGGCGATGGCAATTTACATGTCAATATTCTCTTTGACCAAGAAGAGCAGCGCTGCGAAGTTGAGGCTTTGCAAGACAGAGTCTTTCAAATCGCTATCGAGCTTGGTGGAACGATTACCGGCGAACATGGCATCGGTTTGGCTAAGCGTCATGCACTGCCTTGGGAAGCGGGCACCACGCGAATGAACCTCGAGCGGCGAATCAAATCAGCGATGGACCCTCAAGGCTTGTTCAATCCAGGCAAAGTCCTTGAGCCATGACCAACGTCCCTCATACCATAGGTTCTATACTCAAAATCAGTGAGGACTGGCTCGCCGTTCGCGGCGTTGATCAACCCAAAGTCGACGCAGGAACACTGCTTGCGCACGCGCTGCACATGAAACGCTTGGATCTTTATCTGCAAACCGACAGACCTCTTGTGGAACACGAACTGGCAGCATTTCGTCCCTTGCTGCAAAGGCGAGGCAAACGCGAACCGGTCAGTCGTATTCTTGGACGCAAGGGTTTTTGGAACCACGATTTCATCGTCACTCCGGAGGTGCTCTCACCTCGAGCTGACTCAGAATTGCTGGTCGAACTGAGTCTAGGTCTCGACCTCAATGACCAGGCTAATGTTCTCGATTTGTGCACCGGTAGTGGCTGTCTTGCGATCAGCCTAGCCGCTGAACGACCTGACTGGAAAATGACGGGTTCTGACCTCAGTACAGCAGCCCTTGAGGTCGCAAAAAATAATGCTCAGCAATGCATTCCTGAGCAAAGCATTCAATGGATACAAAGTGATGGGTTTAACCACCTCCATCGCCAATTTGATCTCATTGTCACCAATCCTCCCTATGTCGGTATGAGTGAGCGCGACCGTCTTGATCCGGAAGTCGCCGACCACGATCCTCATCTTGCGCTCTTTTCGGGACACGACGGTCTCGATCTCGTCAAGCGAATCATCGCTGAGGCGTCACAATATCTCACCGTCAATGGATGGCTCCTCATCGAACACGGTCATACACAAGCCGAAACGCTCAGGAAGCTACTTACTGCGCATGGCTTTGATGCCATCCAAACGCATCGCGATCTTGGTCAACGCGAGCGCGTCAGTTTAGGGCGTTGGCCCGGCATCGATTAATCGACCCAAGCCCAACTCTTTGAGCTCAATCACACTGCGTTCAACACTGGCTTCATCTTTGATCAACTGATCGAGTTTAGGCAGCGGTGCTTGAACAGAAGCGGGCAGTTCAAGTGCCGGACCCGCTTCGTCTGTTTGCTGATCGATAATTACAACCGTTTCAACTGAACCACACCGACAGCTACTCAGTAAGATCAATGCTGCAAAACGATTCATGACTTCTTACGCCATAGCGTCTGGGCAATATCGTCGGCTTCGTCTTCTTCACGCCGTCGCTGAACCATCTTTTGTTCTTTTTCCCATTTCTCACGGTGCTTGAGGAGTGCTTCTTCATCCTGTTTGGTTTTGACGAGTGCAGCGTTGGCTAAACGCACCTTCTCTTTTGCTCGACTCAATCCTTGCTCAGCCTGCTCGACTGCACTCAACGCATCCTCGTGTTCAGCGACCAAACGTTTCAAAAATTGCTCTCGCGCCTGAATTTTTCCAATCGTGAGTGCTTCGCCTTCGTAAAGTTGATCACGAGCATCATTAACTTTGTCTCTACAGACCTCTTCAAATCGTTTTGTGGCTTCGAGATGCTGCTCGGCTTTCGTTTGCTCGGTTTGCGCTTTGGCAAGTTCATGCTCCGCCTCTTCGCGGGCTCGCTCACGCAACTTCAATAGAGCCGCTAAGCGATAAGCCTCAGCCATACTAAACTCGATCAGCGAAGAGTTGAACCAAATCAGCGCGAGTCGCATCGAGAGCCTGTGTCTCTTCGGTGCTTTGCCTCAAGAAGGTTTCGACCTCCTCAATACGATCAATCGCATAATCCGTCGCGTCGTCCGAGCCATACTCATAGGCACCCAATAGGATCAGATCACGCTGCTTTTCATAAGCAGCAAGCACCTCGCGCAAGGCAGCAGAAGCAACCCGATGATCGGCGTCGACGATTCCATTCATGACACGGCTAAGCGATGGCAAGACATCGATCGCAGGCCAGTGGTTGCGTGCACCGAGATCTCGATTGAGAATAATATGCCCGTCCAAAATCCCTCGAACTTCATCGGCGATCGGCTCTTCCATATCGCCAGCCTGCACCAATACGGTGTACAGTGCAGTAATTGAGCCAAGCGCCGAGTTTCCGGTACGCTCCATCAACCGCGGAATTTGAGCAAAGACAGAAGGTGGATATCCCTGCCGTGCCGGCGGCTCACCCAAAGCCAGACCGATCTCACGCTGGGCGCGTGCAAATCGTGTGGAACTGTCCATCATGAACAATACTTTGGCACCTTGATCACGAAACCACTCGGCAATGGCAGTGGCAACAAACGCAGACTTTAAGCGAACCAAAGATGGAGTATCCGATGTGGCGCAGACGACCACCGATTTCTTCATCCCCTCCTCGCCCAAACTCTCCTCAATAAAGTCTCGAACTTCACGACCGCGCTCACCGATCAAACATACGACCACAACCTCGGCTTCCGTATTACGCGCAATCTGTCCCATCAGCGTTGACTTACCAACACCCGAACCGGCAAAGACGCCAATCCGTTGTCCCTCACCCACCGTGAGCAAGCCGTCAATCGCACGGATACCCATCGAAATCGGTTTCGTAACTCGCTCACGCGTCAACGGATCAGGCGCCGTCCGGTCAATCGACCACGGCTCAAGATCATCGACGGTCTCGAGCGCAGGACCACCATCCATCGGTCGACCCAAACCATCCAAAACGCGACCGAGCAGACCCCAGCCAGCCCGCACTTCAAGGGGTCGTCCAGTCGGTACAACCTCAGAATCCGGACCGATCCCCGAGGCCTCGCCCAAGGGCATCAGCATGACCAAGTTACCGCGGAAGCCAACAACCTCGCACGTGATGACCCGACCGGAGTCAGGATCGCTCACCTCACAAATCTCACCAATTCGAACGCCGGTCACAGAGGCTTGCAGAACCAAGCCAGTCAACTCGTGAACAGCCCCGCGCAAACGCACGGGCCGTGCCGTACGCACCACATCAGCGAGCCGCGGTAATCCGGTCTGAAAGGCCGTAGCTGCTTTATCAAAGTCCGCTTGGCTAAAGGCTTCACCCAAATCGAGATCAAGATCATTAAATGCGAGTCGCCATTGGTCTCCCTCCCGAGATTCGAACCACGGCTGTTCCTCAAGCTCATCGCCTTTTGGATGGGTTAATTGAGCGCGGTCTCGCCGGCGCAAATCGTCAAGACGCTCTTCTAATGCATTGAGCGCATCCTCATGAAGTTCGGAGCGACCAATCACCCGCTGAGTGGCTTCACTCAAAATATGTTCCACAGTTACGGCACTCGACTTTAGAGTTTGATCGCGTTGCATCAACGCCGACAGCAAACGTCTTGCCGCTTCCACTTCGGCATCTCGCGCACCTTCGAGTCGTCGCTTATCCCTGGCTTGATCTGCGCTCTCATCCGCCCGTTCAAGGATGACGCGAGCTCGATCAATGGCACGGGCACGAAGCACACCCAAGCGAGCGCCTTCCTCGACGTCTTGGCGACGAATAATCCGACTCCGACGAAAACTCACCGATCAATCCCCTCAAAGAGAGCGCTCAACTGAGTGTCTAAGCCGACATCCAAAACGCCAGCATCCGTTTCAACAACACAACCATCAACCGATAATGAAATATCTTCGCGAATCTCAATCGTTCGAGCACGACCGAGTACAGCGACTAGACTGTCTCGATGCTCTTGAAGGTGTTTGGCTCGATCAGGGTGCACACGTAAAAAGATCTCTCGTCCCCGGCGCATCGCCCGTAAGCTGTGTCGAATCATATCGAGGAATCCTTCGGGACTGCTGACCTGCGTTCGTAAAACATCTTCGACTAAGGATTGTGCGGTCCCTTGGATCCGCCGATCGGTCTGCTCTATCAACTGCTGTTCAACCTCTTCGACTCGACGAACGACATCATGCGCATCAGCTAAACCTTGACCATAGCCTTGATCACCTGCGCGCAGCACCATCGCCTCAGCTCGGTGCTCTGCCTCTTCCACGCGGCGAGACACTTGGGCTCGACTTGGTTCCATATCGCCTTTAGCTGCTTTGATGATTCGTGCCATCAGGAGTCCTCCGGCAACCAGTCCAGTCGTCCCAACAACTGTTCCGCAAAACCCTCTTCAGGCTCACGCACTTTGTCGGCCATCAACTCCAGCTCTTGAACCCAACGTCTGGGCAAATACAGGAAATAACTGCGAAGATGGGCGGCATATTGCTCAACGATCAAAACATGCGCTAACTGCCATAGACCTGCTCGCAAATGTAAATCTTCGGTTTTCTGGTCAACACCAGCCCCCCTTCCCCAAAATCGCTCGGCTCGTTCCACTCGGGAATCGGCCATCGCGTCGGCAGCTTTGAGTTCCTCTTGCACCGCAGGTCGATCGTCAGCTTCCATATTGGCAATAAACCGAGCTAATGCCGCTCGGCCCACTCGATACAACCCCAAAGCTGCTTCGATCCGACCGATGGCGCATAGTCGGTCTTTGAGCGCCGAAACATCGATCTGTGCACCGCGCTGTAAATCGGGCAACAGCGCCTGAATTCGTCGGTCAAGAACATCTCGACAGCGAACTAGCCACAACTGATCGACTCGCTCTAAAACCTTACGATCAGGCATTGCCTCGCGAACTTTTCTTGGTAGAAGCTTGGTCACCGTTCGGCGAACTGGTGTCGGTAAAAAGATCAGTGCAACCGCAACCAAATGAGGTTCCTCGCCACGCAAGGCTTCAACAATCCACGATGGATCAATCCCTTCCAAGCCACGTCGCAAACGAGAGGCGCTCAAGCGCCGCACTTCACGCCCGGCAAAAGCCACTCGCTGTTCGCGCCCGAGATCCAAGACCTTGGTGACGGCTTCGCGCAAAGACTCTGCACGATCCTCAGTCAAGCCCTCTAAATCATCGAGACTACCGCGCGTTCCGAGCGCCCATACCAGCGCTGCATCTCTCGCCGGATCGGTCACACCGATGCCTCACGACGACGACGCATCATCAACAAACCCAACCCACCTAAACTCAAAACCGAAACGCCAAGTAACCCAAACACGACGGCTCGAAAGCGCCCCCGACTGCTTGGGTGCACGCGTACGCCCAAGAAACTGACGGTCGGATCCCCTTCAACGTCTTCAAAAACATCAGCGATTGCAGGTCGAGCCACAACAACGACGTCATTCGGACTCAAACCCGGAATCGATGCTGCCACGAGCGATCGGCAATCTCCATCGGCTAAAGGCGGTTTCTCATCAGCTTTCGCTTTAACCAAGTAACGATAGACGACCGAAGCCGTGGCGCGCTCTGCGGGAGCATCTACATCGCGCAACGGATCATCTTCAGGGAGTACCACAGTCACGTGCGCGTCCGCCACTCCGGGCACCATACGTAGCTTTTTTTCAACCTCACCCGACAGCGCCGCAATCAATCGAGCCCGCTCTTGCATAGCCGTCGGAATCAAACCGGGGTCTGCAGAAAAGGTTTCAGACATGCCGCGACTTTCTCGCCGAGGCAAATCGTGCCGAACCATCAAACGTCGGGCTTTGCTCGCTTCACCTGGACTGACTTCAATGGAAAAGCTTGCCGTTCGCGCTTTTGGGTCGCGCACTTTAACCGCTTCAATCCCAGCATTTTCGAGAAGAACTTGAATCTGCACGGCCTGACGTTCACTCAGGTCATGCTGAACCACCTCATTTGAACAGGCTAAAGTGGTTCCTAAAGTCGCTATTACCAAGCACCGCCAAAGGGTCACGTCTTGTCTCCTCATAGGTGATAGGTAAACGCTCTTGCACGACCAAGTCTACCGGCCGTGAACACCTCCTTGGCGCTAGGTCATAAGTCGGCCATCATATCAGGGCATTTATAGGTGTCCAAATGATGATTCGAATTGCCTGTGGGCTTGCTTTATTGACGCTAACAGGTTGCACGATCCGATACAGCGTAAAAGTCGATACACAACGTCAAGCACTGCGTGCGCTGAGTGCCCAGGGTACCCAAATTGCACGCAGCGTCGACCAAGCACGCAAACAGCGCCAACGGCTCCTAAGTCAGTGTAAAAATCAAGATGCGCCGATGGCTGAAACCCCCTATCCCGAATTGCGAAAATCGCTTCGAGCCGCTGCGGATGTACGACGGTCAATGCAGGCGAAAAATCGTAAGATCAAACGGCTCCTCAAGACGTTTGATCAGATCACGCGCAACAAGAAGCGCTTGTACAGCGACCGTCCCGGCTGGAAACAAAATCAGTCGATCCGTGAGAAGGCACAAACACTCCATGCAGCGCTAAAAAAATTATCGAAGGACGCCAAGGCGATCTTTACCCGATTTGACCAAGCTGCCCGCCAAGCGAAACTCGGAACATTTGATCGAACTAAAATGGTTACTCAAGCAACCGCTCAACTCAAGCAGCTTAAGAGCCAACTCGGCAAAGTGGTTCCTGCGGTTAAGTCTGCCGAAGCTCAACTCAACGGCACGGTAGTTCTTAAGGTGAAAGCCAAGGTGACCTGCCAAGCAGCATTGTCTCAAATGATTCAATCGCAAAAGGCGATCGTTGACTTGATTGAATCTTTGGAGAGCGGTGTCCAAAGCGTTCAAAAGATGGCACCCAATCAATCCAAAATATTAGTGTGTCCGGGTCTCCTCGCACACCAACTACTTCCTAAAATGCAGGCCGACTCCAAAGCGATTTCAAAGCATATACAAACCATCAATGGGGCGAGTGCCCGTTGCCGCGAAGCAACGAGATAGGTCAAACGGCGGCGCATTTCTTATACCGTCTTGGCACAACTCAGGCTATGGTGCGCCGCACAGGAGCTCCCATGATACCCGACCGCCGCGTCCATTTTGTCAGTCTAGGCTGCCCAAAAAATCGGGTCGACGCGGAACATATGCTTGCCATTCTTGGCGTCAAGGGATGGCAAGTTGTCGACGAACCCAATCGAGCTGAAGCGATCGTGGTCAACACCTGTGCATTTATTGACGAAAGCAAAGAAGAGAGCGTCGATGCCATTCTCGAAATGGCAGAATATAAAGACGTTGGTCGTTGCAAGGCTTTGGTCGTGAGTGGGTGTTTAGCACAGCGTTATGCTGATCAGCTTGCTGAGGAAATACCCGAAGTGGACTACTTTCTCGGCACTGCTGAATACGCCAAAATATCAGAAGTACTTGAACGGGCGGGAGACATGCCGAGACGCATTGTCTCCGACCCCGATTTTGTCGCAACTTCAGCCGTCCCACGCGTGAACTCAATGCCGCGGCATACGGCATACTTGAAAATCGCCGAGGGCTGCTCAAACAAATGCGCGTTCTGCATTATTCCGACACTGCGTGGTGTACAAAACAGCCGCGCAATCGATGATCTGGTCACCGAAGCCAAACGGCTCGCTCAAACCGGTGTACGAGAGTTAATTCTGGTCGCTCAAGATCTGACCGCGTATGGTGTCGATATTCCAGGTCGACCCCAGTTGCACGAGTTGGTCGAACAACTGTCACTAATCGACGGGTTATCATGGATTCGATTGATGTACGCGTACCCCCGCAACATCAAAGAACCTTTGCTTGAGCTCATGCGCGACCACCCCAAAGTCCTCCCCTATCTCGATATGCCTATTCAACATATCAATGGCGCAATGCTCAAACGCATGAAACGCGGGACCCACCCCGACAAAATTCGGAGTATTCTTCACCGACTCAAGGATGAGGTCCCTAGTCTCACGATGCGTACCAGTTTTATTGTCGGCTATCCGGGCGAAACAGATGAGGAATTTGAGGATCTCTACAACTTCGTCAAAGACATGGAATTCCAACGAGTTGGGGTCTTTCGATACAGCCAAGAAGAAGGAACACCTTCGGCGACGATGCCTGATCAAGTCAGTGAAAAGATCAAAGCGCAGCGTCAGGCAAAAATTATGGAACTGCAGGCCGATATTCATCGCCGCCACAACGAGCAATTGGTCGGTCAAACGATTCAAGTCCTGGTGGACGGGGTGAGCGAGGAGACAGACCTTTTGCTGCAAGGGCGATCCATGAGTCAGGCTCCCGAAATCGATGGCATCACGTACATCAACGACGGTTGGGCGAACCCTGGTGATCTCGTCGAGCTCAAGATCGAGGAAGTCCATAATTACGACTTGGTTGGTGGAATCGAGCGTATTATTCGGCCAGCTATGATGGCGCCAAGCCAATCCGGGCTTGAAATCTTAGGCTAAGGGCTTTTCGATAAACGCACTTTTCGCCATGGTTCAGAAATGAATCAGCTGCATGACACCACAGAACTCGAGATCATCGAATCGCATTTAGCGAAAAATCGAATGGATGCAGCCACTGATCATTACACGAAAAGCCGTAGTGATCTCGGCTACTTACTGATCGAGCGTACGGGCAGAAATAAGGATCGTTTAGGGCGACTCGCTACCTTGTTTCATCGCGCCAGACACTTTCGTTTGGTCGCTGAATGTTTCGATCAACTCGGTGATTACCCGCGCAGCGGACAAATGTATGAAAAGGCGGGCGATCCTGCCAATGCTGCCGAAATGTATTGGCGCGGCAAAGTCTTTGCCCGAGCAGCGATTTGTTATGAAGCGTCAGGGAGCTACACCAAAGCCGGCGAATTGTGGCTGCGACTGCGTGACAAACTCAAAGCCGGTATGGCGTTCGAGCGCGCCGGCGAAATTTTCCGAGCAGGCGAAGCGCTTTTGGGCGCCAACCGAGCCGATCGAGCGATCCCTTTACTTCAAAAAGTTCCCCCAGATGATTTCAACTTTCGTAACGCGTGCTTGCTCGCTGCTCGTGGTCTTCACCAAGCGCAAATGAGTGACCTTGCGATCCGTCGACTCGATATGGGAATCCGAGGCGATGCCATCGAGGAAGGCAATGCCGACTTGTACCTTGAACAAGCCATCATTCTCATGGACCAGGGTCAGTTTCACAAAGCGATCTCGCCGCTCGAAATGCTCGCCAGTTGGAACTTTAGTTATAGGGATGTCGCCGAGCGCCTAAACACCTGCAAAAACACATCAAAACCAGCAAAACCAGCAACTCAAGAACCCGCTAAGCCCAAGGAAGACTTTGACAACAGACGGGTCCGTGCGGGGATTGAGATTCTTCAGCGCCATCCCCTGCTCGCAGGTCTATCATTGCCTCAGATTCGAACGCTATACGATAGCTTTGATCGCCAACGCGTCCCTGAAGGTGCAATTCTTATCGAAGCAAACGAGCCGAACAACTACCTATTTGTACTCATCAAAGGACGTGCCTCCGTTCGAACGGCCAGCGGCGTTGAACTTACCGAGCTCGGTGCAGGTTCTTGGTTTGGCGAAATGGCAATGGTGGATGATGCTTTGGCGTCGGCACAGGTTCGCGCAGCTTCTCCGCTCGCTCTGCTCGCCATCAAACACGATGACTTCCAGTACTTACTCGATACGCACCCCGATATGGCGATTCAGTTCTATCGACACTTTGCTGCTGAAATGGCGCGCCGTTTGCGAGCCGCCAATGCAAAAAAGGATTAAACGACCCGCCCCATTGCCGACACGGTTCAGAGCGGCCAAACTGATGACCCAACGACAGGAGGCTTCTCATGCGTAGTGCAGACGAGTGGTTTGAAGCCTACGGCGAAAGCCATCAAAATCCGATCAACAAATTGATTCACTGGTTCTGTGTCCCGGTGATTGTCTTTGCGACACTAGGGCTGCTCTGGGTTGTACCAATTCCGGGACTTGATAGTTTACTCGGCGAAACCTTTGCGCCTTTTGCGAACTTAGGCGCTCTAACGATGCTGGCAGTGCTCTTCGGGTTTTACATCCGACTCAGCCTGACCATCAGCCTCTTCATGCTCGCCTACACATTACTTTGCCTGTGGGGCATTATGCTCATCGATGCGAGCTCTTGGTCACTTTGGCAGGTTAGTGCGGCGATCTTCATTATCGCTTGGATTGCACAATTCATCGGCCATCACATCGAAGGTCAAAAACCGAGCTTTTTAGAGGATCTTCAATTTCTCTTTGTCGGCCCGGCTTGGCTGATCCATTTCCTGTATAAAAAGCTGGGCATTCCTTACTAGTTGGACTTGCTCAGGTCGTTCTTCTCAGGGCGATGCAAAGCGGCTATAGGAGACGTGCTGAGTTGGAGTGAGCGTTCGATGCACGACCCTGAAAGTGTTCTCGAAATCGAGGGTCTCAAGACCTACTTTCATACCGAAGATGGCGTGGTTAAGGCGGTCGATGATATCTCCTTAGGCATACGTGCAGGTCGCACCTTGGGCGTAGTCGGCGAATCCGGATCGGGCAAATCGGTAACCTCGCTAACGGTCATGGGCTTGTTACCCGAGGCGATTTCAGAAGTCAGCGCAGCAAAAATAAGCTTTCTTGGTCGAGACCTTCAGACCACTGGGGCCACCGCTTTACGAAAAATGCGTGGCAAAGAAATGGCGATGATCTTTCAAGAGCCGATGACCAGTTTGAACCCTGTTTTCACAGTGGGAGAACAGGTCATGGAGGCGCTTAGACTTCATGAAGACATCAGCAAAGAAGAGGCGCGGGAACGTACGGTCAATCTCTTTGACGAAGTGGGTATCCCCGACCCTTCCCGAAGCGTCGATCGCTATCCCCATGAGATGTCTGGCGGGCAAAAGCAGCGGGTCATGATCGCCATGGCGCTGAGCTGCAATCCGCGCTTACTGATTGCAGACGAGCCGACGACTGCGCTCGATGTGACGATCCAAGCGCAAATCCTTGATTTGATTCGGGAGCTGCGAGACCGGCGCGGGATGGCGGTTTTGTTCATTACCCACGATCTCGGCGTCATTGGAGAAATCGCCGACGATGTGGCGGTCATGTTTCGTGGCAAACTGGTCGAGTGCGGCGAAGTGACTCAAATCTTTGAGAATCCACAACATCCGTACACTCGTGGTCTACTGAGTTGTCGCCCGCGCCTGGATAGCACCTTTAAGCGGCTACCCACGGTGACTGACTTTATGGAAGTTCAAGAAGATCAAGGGGGTAATCCTGTCGTGGTTGCCAAAGACCTTGGGGATGAACGCTTCAATGAGTTGGTGAACTCAGGCCGCGGGAAGATGCCTCATTCCGATGAACCACCAATTCTTGAGGTCGAAGATCTCAAGGTTTACTTCCCGCTTAAAAAAGGGATGATGCGGCGCACCTATGATTATGTGCGAGCGGTCGATGGGATCAGTTTCAAAGTTCACCCCCGGCAAACCTTAGGATTGGTCGGTGAGTCTGGCTGCGGTAAAACGACGACTGGCCGTGCCATTTTGCGCCTGGTCGAGCCCACCGGCGGAACAGTGCGATTCCGACCCGACTCTCAAGGTGAACTGCTCGATATGGCAGCGCTTCAGGGCGCCCAGTTGCGCGGAGTACGCAAAGACCTACAAATCATCTTTCAAGATCCGTATTCCAGCTTAAATCCACGCATGCCCGTCGAGTCACTAATTTCAGAACCCATGATTATTCACGGAATAGGGTCAAGTGCTGCCGAACGACGAGACCGATGTGTTTCATTACTCGAAGAAGTCGGGCTTGGCGGGGAACACCTGCGGCGATTTCCTCACGAATTTTCAGGCGGACAACGTCAACGCATCTGTATTGCACGAACACTCGCTATCGATCCAAGGTTCATCATTTGCGACGAGTCGGTGAGCGCCCTTGACGTCAGTGTCCAAGCGCAGGTGCTCAATCTGCTCAAGGAACTGCAAGAGAATCGTGGTTTATCGTACATCTTTATCAGTCATGACCTATCAGTAGTTAAATTCATGAGCGATGTCATGGCGGTGATGAACGCCGGTAAGATCGTCGAAATGGGACCTGCCGAGGAAATTTATCAACAAGCCAAAGAAGAGTATACGCGTCGATTAATTGACTCAATTCCCAACGATAGCCTTGACAATATTAACAGACGTCAGGAAGAGCGCATCGCTGCACAAACGCAGCGCGCTCGACAGACTTTAGCGTTGTAGGAGAACCCATGAAGGCCGCACTTAAACCGTTTTTAGTGTTGTTAGTCGTTGCCGGACTCGGTCTGAGTATCACCATCTATGGCGGCCACAAGCTGGGCGCCGCAGCCGTCGAGAAGCATAAAGCCCACAAAGCGCACGGTGATGCAAAAGGGAAACACTGAATATTACAGGTTCATGGACTGGGCATAGTAACGATGCTCACGGTGAACATGTAACTGTAACTGCTTCCGTTCATCGCACCGCGTCGGTCGTCTCGATTGATATTCTGCTCGGCGATACCCGCCTCGAGTTCACCTATGAGAATAACCGGCTTGTGGGAGAACTTCCCGGCTGGGGACCGTTTGACCTACAGGAACTAGAAGACAATCGTTTTCGAAGCTTCACACCACCGGATAGTGCCGGGGAGTTTCAAGTCCAACTCGAGTGGCAAAAGCAAACAGGTGAATGGATCTGGCTGTTTTCGACCGGATTACCCGGGACCCGTCACAAGGGCGCAGAACTTACCTGGCGACTCAAAGCCCAAGCAGAACCATTTACCAGCTAGTTGTCTTTTTTGTTGCCTGTTGCGCCGTGGCCGGGCAACCAGCGCCGCCTCATCTAGTTTGGATGAAGTTAAACACCCGCGACGCATAAGCAGAAAAGCTTATGCCAAAGAGCCAGAAAGGGCATCGCAATGAGCCGATATACCGGACCCCGACTTCGCAAGGTGCGTCGTTTGGGCGTGGCACTCCCAGGCCTCGTTCAAAAGGACACCGTTCGTATGTACCCCCCAGGCATTCATGGCCAGGGACGTCGCCCACGCAAGCCCAGCGATTATGCGCTGCGTCTCAAAGAGACTCAAAAGCTTCGCTTCCACTATGGTTTGCGTGAGCGCCAACTTCGTCACGTCATCCGGCGTGCGCTTCGATCGAAGCAGGCCAGTGATGCCAAGTTGCTTGCGCTTCTTGAAAGCCGTTTGGACAACGTCTTGTTCCGAGCCGGATTGGCTCCGACCAACCGAGCCGCTCGCCAAATCGTGAGTCACAACCATGTTTTAGTGAATGGCAAACGTGCCAACATTCCGTCGATGGTTCTCACCGCTGGCGATGTAGTCACCATCAAAGAGCGTTCAACTTGGGTCACTCAACTCAACGCAGAAGGTGCCTACCCGAGGCACACCATGCCGATTCCAGGATTCTTGGATGTGAGTGAAGGACCGAACAAGATCACCTTCGTGCGCGAGCCGCAAACTGAAGAGGTGTGTCTTGATGTGGATCCGATCGCCGTCGTGGAACGTTACTCTGGACGTGTCTAAACGATTGGGTTGTCATCGGATGTTCGTTTGATGCGCCGAGGAAACCACTGGCACAGAAGGCGAAAGTTTTGTGCTCAGTAGTGGGCGCAAAAACCTAGACAGCACGACTTAGATCAAAGCAGGAACGCATGTTCCTGCTTTGTTCTTTTTACCGCGTAGGTTTGCCCGTTAGGCGCTTACGAAACCGTCGCAACATGCCCGGAATTGCAGCTCCGTTGGCTTTACGAAGAAGCAGGTCAGGAATCGGCAAATCAGGAACGCCATGAAGAACGTATTCGACCAGCGTCTTCTTTGGGTTCCCTTTGTACGCGGTCAAGTGCCAGCGCCCGACGTTCCTTTTATAATTCCCCGAAACTAAGGTCCACGCCCGCCCCCAAGCAGGTGGACCAACGGTATGCACTCCCTCCGTCACGGACTCTAAGGTACCTAAGAAATAGGGCAGCTTAATCTTGACTTTACACGTCACACGATTGCCCTGACGCGTGAGTTCTTTACTGTAGGTCATACGCGGCATGATTTTGATGTAGTCATTGCATTGATCAATCAGTGCAAACATCTTTTGCGGCGGCGTATCGATCACAATATAAGCACGTACTCGAGGCACCGCAGCACCCTTGACAGGCTCAACGCGCTTGATCACCTCGCCGCGCTCTAGAGCAGGATAATCGGTCGCTCGAGGTGGCACTGAACCCGGCGAAACGTTAAGACTAGCAAACCAAACCAAAGCGGCAATCACTACAACGATTCCAACGTCTTCTTACAGCCTGCCGATTTTAACTTGGCCAAATCTCGACGCCAGACTTTCCAATCAGGCTCTTCGGCAGCGTTGACCTTGGCGGCAAGTCCTTTAGTCGCCGTTGAACACGCCTTTTTATATTGCTTCTCACCTATTTGAGCTTCTGCAAGATAAAAGTAACCACGCTGATTACGCGGCGTTCGACGGTTTGCGTCCGTCAAATACTTGAGTGATTTAGGTCCATCATACTTCGGCCAAGGTAACGAATGATAAAATCGTCCCCACATGCGAAGCACACCAAAATAGTCATATGAGCGATCAAGCCTTTCAGCCGTCTTCATGCTCTTTCGAAGCTGACCTTCAGCCCCCTTCCAAAGCGCTTTGGGTATCGAAATCCCTAAACTCCATTGACCAACCGCCCAGGCATGAAAATAGTGCCCCTCGACGCGCTTCGGCTGCTGCTTAATCGCCACCTTAGCGTGCTTCATGGCAAGTAAACCCAGTCGCGATTTGTACTTCCCATCACGAAAATACGGTTGACGCTCTGAGAGCCAACAATAAGCGCGCGCCAACCGCCAAGCCGCTTCGAAATCCTTTGCATGAGGTTTAAGCTTCTCGACGACTTTGCGAGCGTTAGCGTTATAGTTGGTCGCTGTACGGTTTGCCCAAAGTTCATCGACTTGATTCAGAACCGACGCCGGCGTCGCAGCAAACCACAGATGCATAGCTAAAAAGAACACGGTCAGAGTCCCCCACTTGGGGTGGCATCGTACCCCAGCGAGCTAAAGAGGGCTATACAGAGAGTTCAGCCACTCCAGATAAACGCCCCTCATACGGCGCGATCGCCGGTCTCAGTTCGGCATCGACAAACGCTCTGACTTGCTGTTCCGAGCGGCCCGTAAACGTCGAGGGATCAAGCAATGCATCCAGATCATCATGCACTAAAGTGAAGAACTTATCGGCTCGAATACGGTCGATTAAATCATTATCTAACCCGCGCTTCTTGACCCGCAAGGCAGCCTCTTGACTGTGCACACGGATGACCTCGTGAACCTCTTGGCGATCCGCCCCTCGCTGGACCATCGCCATGATAATGTTCTCAGTTGCCATAAACGGTAGTTCACTCGCGATCCGACGCGCGATGACCGCCTCATAAA
>CACGMS010000037.1 GCA_902574205.1 uncultured Candidatus Hydrogenedens sp.
AGCTTCCATCAGGCTGAACACGGCCGTTGCATTCATCGAGATAAGCTTCGCCCTCTTTAGCCACGTAGGCATTTGTATCCCACGAATAATCCTTTGGGATACATGCCCGGACTTCGGCGCCGTCAATCACCGTCAATGCACAGACATGGCAGTTGTTTCCTTCGTTGTTCCGCGGGTTATTGTCGTCACACGCCGCGGCGTTGTTGCACTCGCTTGAGTCCAGACAGCCCGTGGTTCTAGCCATCGGCTGCTGCATCTCCCAACTCGATTTGAATGAGATTAAGCGTGTGCACGCCTGGTCGGCGCAGCCTCGATTGCCGTACACAGGGAAGCCGTCAAGGGCGTATCCAAGGATAGGCGAGGGCTGGCTCTCGTCCGGGTCAGGATTATTCCAAGGCTCAGCGACTAACCCGCTTGCGGTAAAGCATTTTTCGATGATCGTGTGGTTGTGATAATCCTGACCGGTGTGGCCGCCGCAGGGGTCTAAGATACCTGCTGCAATGGGGTCGCCATAAGGATCCGGCGTAGGCCCCTCGGACGCTGCGTTTAAAGAAAGCCCTGTATTGGTGATACCTGCGCTGCCTAATTGCGGGAAACCCTCGTTGATTCGCGACGGTTGGTCTGCAACTTGAGGATAACGCGGAAAAACGTGCGTGACTCGGTTTTCAACCAAAGCGTTCGGCGTCAAAGCCAGGAAGGTATAGTGCGGTATATCGTTGGTCGTGACACGGATTTCCGTATCCGTACATTCCACACTGAGTTCGGGCATCAAGCCATTTTCGTCGGGCCCTGGAGCTGTGGATACATCCAGAAAATGGTCAGCCTGCGGACAGTCCGACGGCGTCGCAGGACAGATGCAAGCGCCATAAGCGGACCCATCGTTAGCACACGTTCGCTGCGCCGAGCTGCCATCGGGACAAGCCGCCGAATCACAATCCTGGACCGTGCCCGGATCGCAGATGGTCGTTCCGCCTGAGTGACCGGCGTCGGTGTTGGTTGTCGGCGTGCTTTCGGACTCGGGGCTACAGGCCGTAGCCAGAGCAAACGGTACGAGGATCAGAATCGAGCGAGAAATGAACATGATCTCTCCATTGGATAGAAGGCGATGAAGAGGTACACCAAAACAATCAAACTCGCACAGGCGCCACACGCAGAAACAGATGGATTAAGGCTGCACAGCACGCAACGCATGGAGATGGGCGATCACCGGCACTAAGCCACAATGCGCCCGATAAGGAAGATTATGACAAGTCGCATCCCTATAATAAACCAAGACATAATGTCTTATCCACGAGTTATGCGATCCAATTGTTCCACGCTATTCAAGCGCTATAAAAACCGAGTCCCCAGATTGGCCTGTAATCGATTTTCGTCATGATACCTGAACCGGAGGTCTCATAAGTGTTGGCTTGCGACGCCTCCTCGCTCTCGCTAAGACGAACCATCGATGGAGCGCTTAGATGTTGTGTTTGGCTAGCACTACGGATCCTGCCTGGGTCCATGAGGCACTCAAGGATCCGGCGGCGCTGCTTTCTGACCACGCACAGTGCGAAAAGAAAGCGGCGCTTAGCGCGTTGAGCCTGACTCAAGCTTTTGCTGACGATACGGACGTGGTGACTGAACTTGCCGCCCTCGCGCGCGAAGAGCTCGAACATTTCGAAGCGTGCTGTCAGCATCTGCTCAAACGAGGCTGGTCACTCAAGCGCGGCGGCAAAGATCCTTATGCGGCGCAGTTGATAAATGCTGCCGCGAGCGACGTCACGCACCACCTGGTGGATCGTTTACTCATCGCCGCGCTCATTGAAGCGCGCAGCACCGAGCGTCTCAAGATCCTAAGTGAACGTCATCCTGACGCCGAACTGGCTCAGTTTTGTCGAGACCTCATGGAGACCGAAGCCGGACACTACATGTTCTTTGTGCGACTTGCCGGGCGGGTCACTGACCCCGCGTTTGCTAAAGCGAGACTGACCGAACTGGCTAAGCGTGAAGCTCAGATCGTCGCTGCACTGCCGCACTTACCGCGGGTTCACTAAGCGCCAGGGCATCCAAGAACGAATCCTACAAACTCAACTAATTGCTATCACCGCCAAATGAAACCACGGCTTCGATTTCGGCGGTTGCTTGCCCCGTGTTGTTTCGACCAAGTTGCCCACGGTCGTTTTCACCCCAACAGCGAACGGCACGATCACCGGTTATCGCACAACTATGTCCGCTCCCTGCGGCGGCGATACCCGCCACAGCAATACCCTCAACTTGGGTCGGAGCCGAAACCGTACTGTACCATTGATGCCCGCATTGCTTACTCGTGTTCACTCCAAAGCAGTAAAGCGCATCAGCAATGGCAACGAGTGTGTGCTCATTTCCTACAGCCAAAACCACGCTGGCTGAGTCTCGTACTCCGTAATCAGCTTGACGTGCCGCGAAAGAACTGTCGGAATTCCCGGTATCAAAACCCAGTTGTTCTTCATCGTTACTTCCCCAGCAGTGCACGCCTCCCTGGCTAAGCCAAGCACCACGGTTGCTTTGATACCAGCGGCGACCGCCACACGTATGCCGGGCCCCTGCTTTAGGTAATGCAATCTGCTCGTCGGATTGACTCGCATAAGAATGATAACCCAATTGTGGTGAGGGGTTTATCGCCAAGCGACCGTTTGCCGCATTGCCCCAGCAATACATCTTGGGAACCGGGCGCGCCGCCCCCGGGCGATCGTCAGCGAAGAACGGGTTCGCATTGGATGCACAAGCGAAGTCGCCTCCAACTGCTATCGAAGTCATACTACTCAAGTTAGACGGTGTTCCACATCGCGTACCACAGACTCGTACATTGGCAGGCGTCGTCGCAGAGCTTCGATTCCGACCATCACCAAGCCGACCATTTCCACCAGCGCCCCAGCACATCACCGATCCACTACGAATCGCACAGGTTGTCTCGTTACCGGCGGCGATTTTACTAACTCCGTCCATCACCTCGACCGGCTGTGAGCGGTCGACATTATCCCCTACTCCTAGTTGACCATTGCCGTTTTCGCCCCAACAGAAAACGGTTTGATTCTCGATGACACAAGCATGCGCTCTGCCCGCTGCTCCAGATCCCACCGTAGTCAGTCCACTGACGAGAACTGGAAATGCGACAAAGTCAGACTCCGAAAAATTCGGGTCGCCGAGTTGACCCGACCGATTATCGCCCCAGCACATCACCTGTCCTGTTGCGACGATCGCGCAGGTAAAATCATCACCCGCAAACAAGTCGGTCGGTAATGGCTGACAATTTTGTGAACAGCCCTCACCGCCATCGCACGCTTCATAACCGGCTTCACCTCGATCTAAATCGCGCCGAACAACGCCGTCCCCACAACGCGCTTCCGCCATACAGTCTCCGCGACATGCATCAACATCGACGGTATTACCGTCATCGCAAACCTCAACACCTTGACGGATGATCCCATCACCACAACGAGCCGGTTCACAAGCGGCGGTGCAGTCGTCCGTGCTGACTAAGTTACCATCATCACACCCTTCCCCGGGCTGCACGATTCCATCACCGCAACCGGGTCGGCGGCAGGAGTTGGAACAGTCATCAGCATCCATATCATTACCGTCATCACAAGCCTCATAACCCACTTGATCGACGTTGAGATCAGACCGAACCACTCCATCACCGCAGCGGGCTTCTATGCACTCATTGAGGCAGCCATCGGTTTCGATTCGGTTGCCATCATCACAGGCTTCACCTTCTTGGACCACACCATCGCCACAATTCGCCGAGCGACAGGCATTGCTGCACGCATCGTCGTCGACTTGGTTGCCATCATCGCAGGCTTCACCGGCTTGCACGACCCCATCGCCGCAAGCCGGTAACGTGCACCCATTCGTGCACCCGTCCTCGTCGACGGTATTGCCATCATCGCAAGCCTCAAAGCCTTGCTGACCAGCGCTAAGGTCCGATCGCAGGATCCCGTCGCCACAGACAGCCCCCTGACACAGTGCGGTACAGCGATCCGTGTCCACGAGGTTCCCGTCATCGCAGTCTTCACCCGAATCGAGTACACCGTTGCCGCATAGGTCCACTACACATCGCTCGTCGAGGCAGCGACGACCAGCGAACTCGTCGCCAAACTCTGCGCAGTCGCTATCGACCTTACACGGCGGAGCCACCGAACTCGCGTCAGGCATGCCGCAAGAAGCCAGAACCATAAGGACCGCTAGTCGTTTCATTGTACAAAGCTCCACACCGTGAGCGCCGTGCCCACTGCCGCAACCCCTACTCCAGCGAACTGCATTGTTTGACCGGTTTTGCCCTGTTGCCAGCGCTGCGTCCACTCTGAGGCATCGGTTGAATCCAAGCCTGAAGCAGCGCTGGTCGTCTGTACATAACCATACCCACCCAGACCACTCCCCACAGCGAGCAAGCCAAGTCCCCCATAGCGCAACAAGCTGCTGCGCTGTTTGCGAAGCTTAGGATCGGCCCCGGCAATCACCGAAATCTTCATCGCTGAATGCAGCTGGGGGGCGCTTGGGTCAAAGGTGCGCGTGACTGCACTCGTTAGGACGGCGCGCAAAGCAGCAGGCACGCTGAAACGGTCTGGCGCTGTCATGGTCTCAAGCGCCATTCGCTTGGCATCTTTGGTTCGTGCAACCAAGGCGCTAACGCGATACATCTGAGCGGTCGATTCAACGGTCACCATAAGTCCATAAGGCAATTTCACCGCCTTGGCGATCGATGCCACGCACGTCTCTTCGCCGCACGCCCTAGCCTGTTTGTGCAAGGTTTTAGGTAATCGACGCGTCAAACGATCATCAGCCATCAGGGCGCGAAAACGCCCCGTTCGATCCGTAGCGCTCACCATCGTCGATGCCCAAGTCAGACGATCTTTGTTTTCAGCGTTACCGGCCTGAAGCGGTAAAATGGCAATCCCTTCAACATCATCGATGGGCATGCGCTCCAAACCACTCAATTCAGCTGCTAAGCCGTCGATCAAGGGCAATAAATCCTCGACCACGCCGTCCACACGGCGAGATGCACTGCGCACATTTTTTCTGGTCGCCAAATCCACCAACTTGAGATCCAGCGTCACCGCCTTGCCCACTTGACCGAGCGAGCCCCGCACCAAGAGTTGAGCGTTTAGAGCCTGCCCCAACGAATCAAGACACTCATCCTCACAACCTTCTTCAAGTTGTTTGGCTAATGTCTCATCAAGCGCATTTTGCTCCTCTGTTGCAATCAATACAAAGACGTTAGCTCGTTGCAAGGCGGAGCGCACTTGCGCGGTCAAAGCCTGACGCAGATCAAGCGTTCCCCAACCCGTCAGATCGTGAACCGCAACGCGTTGATTTGGCGCTGCTAGTAGAAGACTCAATACAACGGATGAAACCCACATGAAGTTACCTCAAGATGCTTCGACAAAGATCCTAACTACCATCTAACGTGACAGCCTGCGGGTCAACCGCAAGTGACAGCCCATCGACAGTTTGTCTCGCGCGTGAAATACAACCCGCACCAAGGAGTCGATATCATGGAAACTCGCTACCCACAGATGCAGTCCCCTGATCCGGATTTGGATGCTATCGCCAACGCCTACGCGGAACTCAATAAAGACTTTGACCGCGCCACCGGCACCCATGATCGAATTGCCGTGGTTCGACGCTGGGATGGATTGCGACGAACTTTTGGCACGTGGGAGGCACTCGTTGGCGCACGCTTTGCTCAAGACACCACCGATGAAAAGACGATCGCAGCGAAGACCCGCCACAGCGAGATTCGTCCGACGATCACCAACATGAACGTTGAATTTCAAAAGCGTCTGCTGGCGTCATCACATCGGGCTGAACTCGAAGAGAATTTGGGCGGTCATGCCTTTGCGGTGTGGGCTAACGATGTGTCCACCTTTGATCCATGCATCGAACAAGACCTCGTCGCCGAAAGTAAGTTGAGTACCGAATACACGAAGCTGATCGCCTCAGCGAGAATCCCTTTTCGAGGTGAGACCCTGAATCTCGCCGGGCTTCGTAAGTTCACGACCGATACCGATCGCGACACGCGCTACGACGCGGTCAGTGCGACCTATAGTTTCCTAGAGGATAATGGTACCGAGGTGGATCGAATTTACGATGAACTGGTCAGACTTCGGCATGGTATGGCGCTCAAGATGGGCTGTGAGAACTTTATCGAACTCGGCTATCGTCGCATGCAGCGCATTGACTATACTCGGAACGATGTAGCGACCTATCGAGGTGAGGTCCTCAAGCAGGTTGTCCCGCTGATCAAAAAGCTTCGAACCCTGCAAGCGGAACGCCTAGGTGTGGATCGGATCATGGGGTGGGATGCCGGTCTGTATGCACCCACCGGCAATCCGAAGCCGCACGGCGATCATGACTGGATGCTCAAACAAGCCCAGCTCATGTTCGACGAACTCGATCCACGGATCGGCGAGTTCTTTGCCATGATGGTGCGCCGTGACCTCCTTGATCTCAAAACAAGAGAAGGCAAGGCAAGCGGTGGTTTTTGCACCTATTTTGCGGACTATGGGGTACCCTTCGTCTTTGCGAACTTTAACGGAACCGATGGCGACGTACGCGTCTTCACGCACGAGATTGGTCATGCTTTTCAGGGCTACTCCTCAAGCGATGATCGTCTCATCGACTGCGTTTGGCCGAGCTACGACGCCGCTGAAATCCACTCCATGTCCCTTGAGTTTCTCACCTACCCTCAAATGGATAAGTTTTTCGAAGAGGAGGCGGAGGAGTTCCGCTGGAATCATCTCGCTGGTGCCCTCGCCTTCTTGCCTTATGGAGTTGCCGGCGACCACTATCAGCATCTCGTTTATGAAGATCCCAAAGCAACACCAGCAACGCGCCATGAGCTGTGGCGAGCAATGGAAGCGAAATACATGCCGGATCTTGATTGGGGGGACATCGACTACGCAGCCAAAGGTGGCCGCTGGCAATTCCAGGGTCATTACTTTGGCATGCCTTTTTATTACATCGACTACACGCTGGCTCAGACCTGTGCGATGCAGTTCTGGCTGGCCTGCGAAGACGACCAGGGTGCTGCACTCGAGCGCTATGTGAATCTGTGTCAATTGGGTGGGAATGCGCCCTTTCAAACCCTCGTTGCCCAAGCTGGACTGACGTCACCGTTCAAGGAAGGCTGTCTGGATCGCGTCGTTCAACGAGCGGCTAAAGCGCTTTTCTAGACTTCCCTTATGACCACCTCTCAACCGATTGATTTCTACTTCGACTTTGCTTGCCCGTACGCTTATCTGGCGTCGACGAGGCTTAACGAACTCCAGGCACAAACTGCATCTGAGATCCATCTCAAGCCCGTGCTCCTCGGGGGCATCTTTCGCAGCCTCGACCAACCACAGAATATGAGCACCACGTTGAGCCCCGCGAAAGCCAGGCACAACCGGTTGGATCTCTTGCGCTGGGCAAGCTTGCTCGGCGCACCGCTCAAAGCACCTCTACGGCACCCAAACCGAACCGTCGAAGCCCTTCGGTTCTTGTTGTCCGTACCGCCTGAGGAACGACTGCGAGTCGTTCATGCGTTCTATGCACTGTACTGGGAGAAGAGTTCAGACATTAGCGATATCGAAGTGCTGCGAACCTGTCTCGAATCCCTAGGTTTCGATGCGCAAACGATCGCACAGCAAGCGAGCACACAAGAGACCAAAAATGAACTACGGCGGCGCACCGACGAAGCGGTCGCTCTAGGTGTCTTTGGCGTGCCCACCTTTATCGTCGGCGGCCAGCTTTTCTTTGGGCAAGACCGGATCGACATGGTCGCCCAAGCAGCCAAAGGCTGGACGCCAAGGAACGACTTGGTCTCCAATTTTCAATTTAACCAAAGCACGAACGAAGCCCAATGAACTCCAACAAAACGCTCGAATATTTCTACGACTTATCATCGCCCTACGCCTACATGGCGGTTGAAGAGGTTCAGTTGGTCGCGGCGCGATGCAACGCCGAACTGATTTGGAAACCCTTCTTGCTCGGTGGCATGTTCAAAGATTTGGGCTTAACCGGACCACCGGTCCTACAAGCCAGCGAAAATAAGCGGATGTATTATTTGCGTGATATGCAGCGCTGGTCTGAATTACGACGGCTACCCTTTCGCTGGCCCAACATCTTTCCACTCAATGCGATTTTGCCGCTAAGGGTCATGCTCCAAATTGACACGCCGGATCATGCGAAGGTCTGCCGCCGATTGTTCAGTGCGTATTGGGGCGAGAATCAAGACATCAGTAGCCCGAGTGTGCTTACGACGCTGCTTGAAGAACTTGAAATGGATGCGCAATCTTTGCTTCAAGGGACCCAAAATCCGGACGTCAAAGCCAAACTGTTTACGCACACCGAAGAGGCTTACACACGAGGAGCCTGTGGCGCACCAACATTCTTCGTAGGTGACTTGATGTTTTGGGGGCAAGACCGTCTCGATATGGTCGAGCGCGCTCTAAACGGCTGGCGACCCCAAAGCGGCTAGGCGACGTTCCATTGCCCTCATCGGCATCAACTCACCTCGCCGCGCCGCTGCTGCAATACCCGACTCGTAGCTTGCGCGTGCCCCTGCCAAATCATCAAGCCTCTCCTGGCATCGACCAAGTTCAAGCCACGCAGCGGCATAGTCACCCTTGACCTCGACAGCACGAAGAAGCGGCTCCATCGCAGCCTCAAGCTCCCCCTCTTCAACGTACGCTTTTCCAAGACCGAAAAGCGCGACTAAATCATCTGGATCAAACTCAAGGACCTCCTTAAACATGCTCATACGTCGTTTGCGCTCTGCCGATTCTGCCTCGGCTTTAGCTTTCACATCAGCCGCCGCCCGACGTCCGGCAAGGTCCCTCTGGAACGACAGCATCGTCGCTTGACCTTGTGCTTCTTCAGCCTCTTCAATCCGACCTTCTTCAGCATAAAATCGACTCAGGTTTGTCCAACCCATAATCGACTTTGGGTTACGCTTGAGCAGGGCAATCATTAACTCAATCGCCTCGGTGCGCTCACCGCGGCGATGCAAGGCCACGCCGAGAAGCTCGAGCACATCCTCATGGCTGGGATCAATCTGGTAAGCACGCCTCAAGACCGAGATCACCGCGGGATCACGCTCCTCGATATCACGCTGAAATAAGAGCAATGCTTCATCGTACAATGCCGCAACGGTTTGAGCCTCTCGTCTGGGTTCTAATGGCGGCAGCCACATCAAACGGACCGGCCAGTCTTGATCATCAATCTCGACATTGAAACGGGCGCCAGGTTGTCGGTGCCGACGCTTGAGGAGCGCATAATTGAGTCGTCCACCGATCTGTGCAGAGGGAACACTGGCACGAAACGAGCCTTCATTTTTACCGTCAACCCGCACCTTACTGCCCACCGCAGGCACCGGCATATCAAGAGGTCCAATCAAAGCCACAAGAGCTACTTTTGGGCTACCCTTCATGCGCAGACGCTCAACAACCTCCTGACCAGTAAAACAACCTTTCCCTGGTTTGTATGCAAGCTCCATCCAGGGCGTTTCGGGGAGAATTTCTTCGTTGGTCAGTTCGCTGCCGAGGGAAGGAAGCCCAGCCTCTAAACGGGCGATCAATGCGGCTTGATCCCCCATTGGCAAAAGGCGACCTTGTGCTTGATGCAATAAGTCATCGTGCAGTCGCTCGATTGCATCCGGTTCGCCGACAGCAGCCAATCCCGCCTCGCCGCACATACTCGCCCGGCGCCAAAGAACCTGATCATGAAATACCCAAGCTCGATCCACCAAACTCAAACCTGGATAACAGTCGGTCTCCTTGCAGACCTCTTCGGCGCACGGCCCTTGAATCCAGAGTGATTCGATCGAGTCCGATATCAAGTTGACTTGAACATCTTCGGTGAAAAGATAGGCAGCAAAGCGCTCGACCAGACCTTGAGCTTGGTCACGTGCGACGAGGACATCGAAATGATCCTCAGCACAGAGCAGCTCCACCGAATACAAAAGCTTCCCGCGTGGATCGAGGAAGCACGCGAAGCGGCCTTCTCCGCAAACCATATCCGTAACGCTCTGCGTCGATTGTCCATGCAGCCACTGAGCGACATCAGCGCCGTGCATCCGAATCCGAGCAAGATCGCTTTGGCGCCATAGACAGCCTTGGGCGCGCAACTGTCTGAGCTGCTCTGCGGCCCCAGGAGCCAGGTCCTTTACGCTAGATTGAAAAGGACTCACCACAGCCACAGGTATTGGTTGCGTTTGGATTTCCAAAAACAAAACCTCGGCCTTCAAGGCCCGCATCGTAATCGAGTTCGACGCCTTTGAGATAGATGCTCGATTTGCGATCCAAATAAAAACGAACACCCTGCGCTTCGACCACGTGATCACCGTCTTGCTGAGCGCCGAACTCCAAGAGGTAGGATAGCCCGCTGCACCCACCGCCTTTGACGCCCAGGCGAACACCAGTGACCTGATCATTTTCAGATGCAAGCAAATCTCGCAGATGCTCGATCGCTTTGGGTGTTGCGGTAATCAGTTGAGTGCTCATCGCCATCGCCTCCACAAAAAGCCAATCATGACCGGCGCCCACGGTCAAGTCTAGTTGCCAACCATTGACACCTTAGAACCCGACTAAGTATTATATAGCACGCGCTGACTGTGGCGCAGGCTCTTGAGCAGATTGGACCCTATGCGCGCGCTTATACTTGCTCTTATTATTGCGCTGATCGGTATTGGACCCACCTCACCTGAGGCGGTCGCATCAACCAGTCAGCTGCAGGAAGCAACGGGTGGCGAGCTGGTCGCTCAACGCCGTAAAAAGCGAAAAAAGAGGCGGAAGAAACGTAAAAAGCGGCGCAAGAAGAAAAAGCGAAAAAAGAAGCGTAAAAAGCGTCGCGCAAAAAAGAAGAAAAAGGCACCCAAGGCGCCCAAAGCAGATCAAGCGAAACCAGCCGATGCGACTGCCAAGCCTGCGCAGGAATCCACGCAACCGGCTTCAGCGAAGCCTGCGGCAGCGGCGCCTGCCGCCGCGGCAGCGGCAGCAGCTGCGGCAGCACCTGCGGCTGCAGTACCCGTCGCAGTGGGACCGACTCGATCAGGACTCAGTAAAGGCTTACTCTATGGCGGCATGGGAGGCGCCGTACTTGGTATCGGCGGCACGGTTGGCGGACTGCTGATCGCCAATAATGCGATCGATACCCGCACCGAACTGCAAGACAAGCCCGCTTGGACACAGGCTCAAGCGACCGAGTTTAAAGCATTAGAAGGAACCACGACCATGGGTAAAGTGCTCAATGGTGCTGGCATTGCGCTGACCGCTATTGGATCAATTGCCGCAGTGAGTGGGCTCTTTGTACCCTAATGCGAAACCTTGTAGTGCTCCTGGCGGTCGTACTCGCCATATCCGGTTGTCCAAAGACTTTTTACCCGGGCAACCCGCCATGTGAAACGGACGAAGACTGCGCCCTTGAAAGGCTCGGCTCGGAGTTCGTCGAATACATTTGTGTCGGACGGATGGAGTTGCCTGCGGGAAGCGGTGTATTCAAAGAAGACGTCTGTGTCCCCGCCTACGACGTGGTCATCGTCGACGCAGGGCCTTCGATTGAGGATGCGACTGCCGTAGCTGATGCGACCGTCGTCGATGCTGCGCCAGATGTGGGCATCGCCGAGGCTGGACCACAGGATACTGGTGTCGTGGACAGCGGTCCTTACGATGCCGGTTTGCCGCCGGAAAACTTGGCAGGTGGGACACCTTGCACGGATACTGTAGACAATGACCGCGACGGGCTTGTCGACTGCGAAGATCCCGACTGCGCGCCATTACCATTTTGTACTGATGAGCTATGCGACAACAACTGGGACGATAACGCCAATGGACTCACGGATTGTGATGACCCTGCCTGCGAAGGTGAAACCGTTTGCATGGACCGCGTAACCATCTGTGACCTGCACGCGGCTGGATACTTCGACGTTTGTGCCAACTGCCACCAGGATGAGTTTGATAATCAAGGCAACCGCATTAGTTCCGCTTCGGGTGATTTTCGAGTGGATCTAGGCAGTCCGCAAGCACTCTTTGATTCGATGAGCATTCCGGGTACTCAAGGCCGCGCCTCGTTCATTTCAGGTAACGCTGCTCAAAGCTTTGTCTATGCGAAAATTGCGGGTACGCAGGCCAATGTGATCCCGGCGTGTGCCGACAACGACAACGCATGTATCCAAGCGCGCGGCGTCCGTATGCCGCCAGACTTGGCGCCCCTGACGAATCAGGCGGTTGGTGAAATTCAACGCTGGCTGGATGCCGGCGATATCCAGCGCTGTCTGCAAGGGTTTCCTGTCGAGCACTGCTCGGATGGCGATGATAATGACGGCGATGGCCACATCGACTGTGATGACCGTGATTGTCGTAGTCATATCCTATGCGACGAGCCCCAGACAATCTGCGATATCCACCGCGAGGGTGTATTCCTACGCTGTATTGATTGCCACCAGACTGAGAATCAGGGTGGGTTACGCATTCGGGTCACAAGCCCACAAGCACTGTATGACAGTCTTGTTGGCATTAACTCCGTCGCCGGTTTACCCTTGGTTCAACACCGAGACCATCTGAGCAGTTACCTCTACCTAAAGGTCGCTGGACAACACCTAAACGTCCAAGGTGGTGCCGGAGAACGCATGCCGCTGGCTCTCAATCCATTGCCGCAAAATCATCTCGACATGCTGCGCTCATGGATCTCTAACAGCGAATCACTCGACGCCTGCCTGAATCCTTAAGGCCGCTCGCTTTGCTCCGTAAGTTGCTCTGCCTTGGTCTTGTGACGAGTGGTTGCGTCACGCCAAGCGTGCGCGCTACAGTGCGTTGTCCTGACGGCGAAAAGGTTTACATTCAAGGCGATTTGCGTGGGATCAGCCAGGCTAGTGCCATGCTGACCGTAGGCTCCATTCAAACGCGTTGCGGCCATCGCACGCCGCTGAAGGTGAACTTGCGAGCGAGCGAACCAGAGCCAGTATTTGATTTTAGAGGTCTCAAGGACACAGCACCGCTCAACGCCCTCCAACTGACGCGGCAACAGGTCTTCGAACGAGCAGCCCCCGCCACCGTCTTTATCGTTGTTCGCAAAGGCAGCAGCACCAGCATCGGTTCGGGCGTCATCGTGGACCCCAAAGGTCTGGCTGTGACCAATCGGCATGTCGTGAGTGATCTTGCGCGCGGCGGCAAACTCTCAGTATTCTTGCACCAAGAAAGTATACCCAGCCCGAACGCAGGAGATCTCAAAGCTTTCTTGAAAGCAAACAAAGCAACTGCTGTCGATGCGAGCCTCATTAAGATTCATCGAAAACTCGATCTTGGCTTGCTGCGTTTAGCGCCACGCAACGCCCCCTACCCCCATCTGCCAATCGGCGACGAGAGCGGTCTTAAAGTGGGACAAGAAGTCATTGCGCTCGGTAACCCTGACGGACTCCAATGGAGCCTCACAAGTGGGGCCATCAGTGGTTTACGTAAGGGCCTTATCCAGCATCAAGCTCCGATCAATCCGGGCAACTCTGGCGGCCCCTTACTCAATCGCCAAGGTCAGGTGGTCGGCATCAACACCTTTGTACGCAATCGAACCGAGCGACGTGGGCGGCGCAACGTGGCTTACGGAGGTCTCGGGTTTGCACTTCCAGCGAGTTTAGTTCGTGGTTTCCTGAGTGACGATGGGGGTGCAACCGAGCTATTCAGCGCGGAGCGGCAGCTCGATCCTACCAATGCATCGGACTCAGAAATGCTCACCGATCTCTTGGTCGGCTCGGTGGCGGTCTGGGGTAAAACTGGAAACCAAGAGCTGGCCCTTCGTGCCGCTTGCGACGTGCTGGCAGCGACGGTCACGCGCGGGCGAGCCGGATTTTTACATCGCGTGCGCGCAGACTGGATTAACCGAGGACTGAATTCGGCGATCAAGGAACTCAATGCAGAGGATCGAAAACGCCTACCCCAGTTGCTCGATAGTCATTGGCCTAAGGTGCTTCATGATCCAGAGGGGTACCTCTGGACACTCGACGTCACGAGTTATGTGCGCGGTGTTTATGCCAAATCGTGGGCGGTCGACGACGCGGAAGGTTCGCTCTATTATGTCAAAGAGAACGGTACATTATGGCGTCAACCGGCGGTAGGCGAACCGGCGCGTGTTCAAACCTCGAGCAGAGTCATTGACGTTCAAGCGAGCCAGGGAACCATCTATTGGCTGGCATCAGACGGAAGGGTTTATGCGACCGACAACCAAGGGACCGTCAAACTGGGTAAGGCGCCTGCACGAGGTGACCTATTAGCGACTCAAGGCTACCTTTACATGCTCGATAAAGACCAAGACCTCTTCTTGTATCACGATGGCAACTGGCTCAACGCAGGTAAGCCGATTGCCCGCCACGTCCTCCAAGTGACTGCGCGCGGTCCGCACTGGTTTGGGCTCGACGGCAAACGCAACGTGTATTCGGGTGACCTGGGGCGCTATATCGATCGAGATGGTGATGCCGTCGCCCTTCGTGCCGTGGGTATCGACCTGCTTCTCTTTAATGCTGACGGCCGACTCTTTCGCTTCGATGCTGCAGCGCAAAAGTGGCGCGGTATGGCGCGCTAAACGAGCGCTTCCCCCACTCGAATAGGGGCGTTGAGCTCGTGATCAGCGCATCCTAATTCACGGTCCCAAATCATGACAGCCGTCGAGCCAAATTCGAAATGACCGAGAGGGTCACCAGCTTTGAGCTCAATCGGTTGTTCATACACGTAACGTTCAGTGGTCGACCGAGAAGGAAGGTTGCTGCCGTAACTCGGTTCAAACGCAAGCCGGATTCCCCCAACAATAGTCGCTCCAACCAAGACAACCCAAACCCGATAACCGTCAGCCGTTCGACACCTCAGCGTCGCTCGCTCATTAATACAAAACAATCGATCCACGCCGTTAACGCTCATCGGATTGACTGGCCATAACGTGCCCGGTACCGCATAAACCGATTCAACAAGAAGGTCGGCTGGACTATGAAGCCGGTGATAATCGGTCGGAGCCAAATAGATAGTGGCGTAGGCATACTTGGCTTGATCTTCACCTCGAGCACAAGCTTCACCGAGCAGTTCGCTCATGCTGTAATCCTTACCCTTGGCTTGAACAAGCAATCCATCGTCCACGACTCCGCAGCGGGCGACTTTGCCATCAGCGGGGCTGACCAGTTGTACATCGGCTGTTGGTCGTCTTCCCGCTTTGAGCGGACGTGTGAACAGATCATGTAACGTGTCAAAGCCACCCTCGGGAACCTGGGCTTCATCAAGATCAATCGCATATTTTTTCACAAACCAAGGAATCACCGCACGAGACACTTGAGAGCGGCTAAAGTGACCAGCGATCCGGGACACGGTATTCTTCGGTACTAAGCCAAGCGCTGTAAGACCCAAACTCATCGATTCAACTCCTGTTCAATTTGCTCGAGCAGGCCTTCGCACCCGCGCCAAACAAGTTGATAGACCTCCTCAAAGCCCTGATCACCGCCATAATATGGGTCAGGCACATCCTGATGCTCGCCACGCGGTGCTGCCATTAGGAGTTCAATCCGAGCCTGGGTTCCCCGTGTCGGTGAACGGCGCTCTAAAGTCGATAGATTGTTCTTATCCATGGCGATCAGCCAGTTCGACTCAAAATAATCCGAATCCGTGACCTGGCGTGCGCGTTGACCATCGAGAGAGACACCATGCGACTTCGCTACAGCAATCGAGCGACGGTCTGGCGGCTCACCAGCGTGCCAAGCGCCCGTGCCCGCTGAGTCAACTTCAATCTGCGACTGCCACCCCTTTTGCGCCACCAAATAGCGCAAAATTCCCTCAGCGAGAGGCGACCGGCAAATATTGCCCAGACAGACAAAGACGACACGCATGAGTTTACTCCTTACGAGCGCTCTTAGGACCCAAAACGTCATCTGTCGACCGCAACACGGTTTTGGTGGTCCGAAAGCCCAGCTTAAACTAGTCGTAGAGCATGAGCGACCCAATCGAATTCCACTTTAAGAGTTTTGACGAACTTTCAAAAGCTGAACTGTATGACGTTCTTTGGTTGCGCGACCGCGTGTTTGTGGTCGGGCAAAAGATCACGGCCTTGTCCGAAGTCGATGGTGAAGACCCACAGTGGCATCATCTCCTGGCTTACAAAGACGAGAAGCTCATCGGTTATGCTCGGCTTAAGTGGGATCATGAGCCGGTAAAGATTGGTCGAATCGCGATTGACACACCGCTTCAAAACCAAGGCATGGGCACTCTCCTCATGCACGAGATTCATCGTGTCCTCGACACAAGAGCAGGCTTCATGCATGCTCAAGCCTATCTGCGGTCATGGTATGAACAACTCGGCTGGCGGGTTTGCGGACCAGCCTTTGACGAGGCAGATATCAAACACCTACCCATGGAGCGACCATGATGAAACGAGCACTGATCATCTTGCTCGCAGGTTGTGCGACGACCTCAGCACCCATCTCTCACGTCGATCACGAGCGTTTGCAGGCAAAGGGTGACTTTGGCGCCGCAGCGACTGCGAACGCCTACGCAACGCAGACGGCTTTGGCTATCCTGGAGCGTGGTGGAACCGCAGCAGATGCCGCCGTTGCAGCGGCGTTAGTCTTGGGCGTCACCGAACCGTACAGCGCCGGGTTAGGTGGTGGAGGCTTTGCCTTAATTCATGATTCGGCAGCAGGTGCCCAGCTCGCCCTGGATTTTCGTGAGCGGGCTCCCGAACGTGCGACACGGAATATGTATCGAGATAAGAACGGAGCGATTAAGCCACGAGCATCCTTAGATGGATGGCTTTCCATTGCGACGCCTGGTACCGCCGTGGGTCTCGAACAACTCTACCAACTGAAGCTGAAAGGCAGTGGAACCATCCCCTGGGCAGATTTAGTTCAGCCCGCTATTGATTTAGCTGCCAATGGCTTCAAAGTCAGCCCTCTACTCCACAAACGAATCGTCTCCCGGCGCGCTGCGCTCTCAAACGATCCCGAGGCAAGCCGAATTTTTCTCCCTGCCGGCAGAGCCTTGGGCGTGGGTGCAAAATTGGTACAAACCGATCTCGCAGAAACACTCGGTCGGCTGGCAGAACTCGGCAGCCAAGATTGGCGGCACGGCGCAACAGCGCAGCGGATCGCGGCGGCAACCGATGCGGGGGGTGGCATCCTCACACCGAATGATTTTGCTAACTACAAAGCGCACTGGCGAGAGCCCCTAAGTACGAACTATCGAAAACACCGTGTCGTCTCCTTTCCGCCGCCAAGCTCTGGCGGCGTGCACCTGGTCCAAATGCTTCGCCTGCTTGAGCGAACAAAGGTCCCCAGAAATGCCTACGATGCGCAGTTTATGCATCGACGTATCGAGGTCATGAGACGAGCCTATCAAGACCGAGCGCGGCATCTTGGTGACCCCGACTTCTATCCAGTGCCCGTCAAGGGGCTAATCGGCGCGAAGCATCTCGATGCCCTTTGGGGGGCGATCTCGGAGCGTGCGACGCCGTCACAAGAGGTCAACAACCCAGCTCCAGAAGGGAGCGGTCCAAATGGGGAAGACCAACCCACGGAAAGCCAATCAACCACGCACCTGACGGTGGTGGATCGCATGGGTAATGCGGTGGCGATGACCTTTACCATCAACTATGGCTTCGGCGCGGCGGTGATCGCTCCGGGTACGGGTGTTTTGCTCAATGATGAAATGGACGATTTCTCGATCGCTCCAGGCGCACCGAACGCGTACGGCCTGATCGGTGGAGAAGCCAACGCTATTGCGCCGGGTAAAACCCCGTTATCATCGATGACCCCCACGTTAGTCCTCGACGCTAAAGGCAGGCTGAAACTGGCGATTGGCAGCCCGGGCGGCTCAACGATCATCACGACCGTCCTGCAAATTATTCTGCATGTGCTCGATCGAGACATGCCCTTGGCTGCGGCGATTGCTCAGCCTCGCTTGCATCATCAGTGGATGCCCGACTGTGTACTTGCCGACCGCAAGGATCAAATCGGTGATTTAATCAGAGCGCTCAAAGCCAAGGGGCACTGTGTCAAAACCCGCTCGAGTATTGGCAACGCCCATGGTGTACTGGTCGATAAAAATGGTCGACTCGAGGCCGCCGCTGACCCACGCGGAGAAGGCATGGCTGGTGCGCTGAACGTCCCGGAGTCTAATGCCAAGCGTTGATGATGTTGCGCGCATGCTCACCGCATTCGAAGCCCAAACTTCAATCGAAGCTGACTACCGCAAAGCGATGCTGGCGCTCTGCACCACTTCTGCGCCCTTTTCTCGTCAGCAGTTCGAGCCTGGGCATTTCACTGCATCGGCGTTTGTACTTTCCGGTGACCGCTCGTCATTGCTACTCATTCATCACGCCAAACTGCACCGGTGGCTTCAGCCCGGTGGTCATATCGAGCCTGATGACGCCAGTTTGGTCGATGCCGCGACACGCGAGGTGATGGAAGAATGCTCACTCGAGGCTAGCGATCTCGAGCTAATTTCCAGCCTGCCCTTTGATCTTGATGTTCACGAAATCCCGGCACGACGCGACGAGCCAAAGCACCTGCATTTTGATGTGCGCTTCTTGTACCGGTGCCTAACGGATAAGGCTCGTGCTAGCGAGGAGGTTCTCGACCTTGCCTTTGTTGCCCTAGACCGCATCAACGCGCATCAAAGTGATCAAAGTGTCCTACGTGCCGTCAACCGACTGCGGTCGCTCACCTTCGATTGACCACCCAATCTACCAACGCCGCCCCAAGCGCATCCCGCTCGAGGGGCGCTGCTCCATCGTCATCGACGAGATACAACGCCCCCCCTGACGCATGGTTAGCGATGACCGCGTCACTGTGCTCACCCAGCCGTTGGCGAGCGAGCCCTAGGAGTTGTTGGTCGGTCAAGCCAGCCTCCAGCTTAAAACTGACGAGTTGACTTTCGCTGTACTTCTTTCGCCACAAATCAACCACCTTTTCGGTTGGCTCAAGTTCGATTCGCAATTCGTTCAAGCCGCTCTCAATTTTACCCTGAATAAACGCTTTCGGCCGATAGTCGGCGACGGCGGCAGAGAAAACCCCAACGTCTGCAGCACTGTCGAGACATTCCGTTTTGTATTCATCGTAACTCGCAACCCGGCGCGTTTGAATCCAGTTTGGGCTGTCGATCAATGTTCCCGATAAGATCAACTCAACCTCGGCGCCTGCGCGGTAAAATGAATCCGCAATACCCACAGCGGTTTGACCGCTAAAACGATTCGTCAGCACACGAACATCGTCGATCGCAACCGGCGTCGGCCCGCCGGTAACCAGAACACGAACACCCGCTAAACAGGGTCGTCGCCCACGTCCTGAGAGGGAACGCTCCACGCCAGCGACCAGTGCATCAACCTCGGGAAGGTTAGCCTTTCCAGCCCCTGGTCTTGGGGCGACAATCTCGACGCCCAGC
>CACGMS010000038.1 GCA_902574205.1 uncultured Candidatus Hydrogenedens sp.
CCTTCTTTCTGAAATAGGGGTCATGTGGATCAAAGTAATGTAACCACAAAAACCCATCCTTATCGCCCATCTTCTTGAGCCAATGCCTGGCATACTTTGTGACGCTATCGGCGGTATCATTCTTTGATTTGGTCACTACGAGGAGGTTATCTAGGCCTTGCGCAAAACCATTTCCCTTTGGATCAAGACCGCTGGTCACTGCCCCCGTTTTGTAACCCATCTTTCGCAACAACTCAGGCAGAGTCTTCAGCTCGTCAGCTAAACGATAACTCCCTTTATCAGCGATATAGTTCGGTATCTGAGAGATTCCACGAGCCGTTAAGAGGCCGGGTATAGCCGCGATCGTGTACGGTCCCGTCGTGTAGGCGTTTTCGAAAACGACAGCCTCTTTCGCCCAAGCATCAAGATGAGGCGAGGTGGGCTTGCGACGATACCCATACGATCCAAGATGATCGGGGCGAAGCGCATCAACCGACACCAAAATAATCTTTTTGGGGCGACGAACATTTCCGATCGCAGGCAAATCGGTTTGACGTCCAACAGCGACATCAGCGCTCTTGAGATCGCCTCGATAGCAATCCTGATCAATACCATCATCGGGTAAGTCGACCGCACCTGGGAAGATGCGCGGATCGAAGGGCGCACAATCCTGAGCACCAAAATGGCTCGCAACACCGTCGCCATCCCAATCGGTGAGTAAATCCAAGGCTAGGACACAGACACCGCTCGCCGGTGCGCCACGACGAAGCATCGGCGAGGCCTGCGTCCAACCACCGATCACCCAGACGATAAGTACGCTGACAATAAGGCTCGTCACCGTCGCCCTGAGGCGACGCACCGGTGTCGGCCATTGCGCCCACAAAACACCCAGGCCGTGCGTCACCAAGATCACGCCGAGGACTGGATGGATCTCTTTGAACACAAGGTCACGCCACACCCAAAGCGCGGCGTACACAACAACGCTGATCACAACACATCCCAGACCTAAGCGGAGACGGGTCAACGGACCTTTGAAGGGTAAACGTTTGATCAAATAGGCGAAGCGCCAGGACAATACAGCAGCCGTTACGAACACAACAACGACGACAACGGCTTGCAAAATATGCTCATACAATGCGGTTGCGAAGCGTCCGGTTAGCAAGTTCAGTATAGAGCTGGCGATCCCCCAGCTCATGGCTAAGGACAGCGACCAAACAACCACCGCTAGTGCGCGTCCAACCTCACCATCGCCACCGGATCCATAAAGCCGAATCTCACGCCAGGTCCTCGCTAGATCATCGCCAAGATTGGGAATTAGTGCGTTCAAACCCACCGCGAGCGCGACGGCAATGAGCTGATGCAGAGCGATCACGACAATCACACCGAAGAGCTGGCGAAACGAGAACCCTAAGGCAGAAACACCGAAGGCGGCATCGAGCAAACCACTGCTCAAGCCAACCCACAACGCTTTCTCAACACGTGCCATCATCTCATCAAACCCATGGAGCGATACACGCTTCGATAGTCATCGGCCAAGCGTTTTGGTGTGAACCGTCGCTTGTACACATCGCTCGTTTGATCGCGCTCTATACTCAACACGCGCTCCACTTCGCTCGCTAAGCCGCGTGCATCTTTAGCAGCCGCTACCCCAAGTGAGGGTTCAGCTAAATCGGCCATGGGACTACCGTGTGCCGTGACCGCGGGCACACCCGCTGCGAAGCCTTCAAGCAGCACAAGCGGCCAATCCATCTTACCGGTTAAGTCGGTTGCCGGGAGCAACTGCGCTCGAGCCGCCGAGACTAAGTCGCCAATCCAATCAATTCGACCCAAAAGAAAGACCCGAGGCGCGCTCATCGCCTCGATCTGTTCTTCGATCCCACGTTTCCGCTCGTTATCGGCAGCAGTCTTTGCTCGGCAAGCAAGGACGAGATTTAGCCCTTGAGGAAAATGCTCGGCAGCAGCAAGCGCTGCGTCGACTCCTCCACCGGGCCTCAAGTCGCCCGCAAAGAGAACGTAGTCGCCATAACGCTCACGGCACGCGGCACGCCCCTCTTCACTGCTGTTTAGCGGCAAAACAGCGGGCTCGATGAGCTCGGCCTGAACGCCCTCTAATTCAAGTCGACGCTGCGCCCAGGGCGAGACCACGACCTGCTGATCCGCAAACAAACTGGGTCCAACAGCCGTATCCATTGAGGGCAACGAGCACAGCGTATGGATCGCCGGCTTACGACAAAAGCGTGCGGCTAGACGCGCCGCCATCGCCGTCCTTGGGTTGGGGGCAAAGAAAAAGTGACGAGCCGATTCGTTGCGATGACGAAACAAACGCATCAAAACCGGAAGATTTTGCCGCAAACCCGGCGCAAAGGTGCCGCGGTCCGAATAAATTCGCTCTTCAACTAAGCCGCTAAAACCGCTCGGCTGATCGCCAACCATCACGCGCAGGGTACCCACATCCCCTTGCTCAAGCAGACCGTGAACCAGCGCTCGCGCTAAACCACTCGAACTATCATGCCATGGGGGTGCAAATGGTTTGGTCACAAACAAAAGCGACACAGGTCTCCTCCAGAGGAGGAGGCGTTATCCGAAAACAGAATCAGAGGAAAGAAATTGAAGCCGTAGCCATCAACTCAACACCCAGTCCGCGAAACGGGCCCACCCGTCGCTGTGCGCACGCTGAGATGCGAGCGATTGGCTCCAGGTGGTCGAAGCATGAGCCGAACCGACCGCCGCCGACCAGGCTTGAGGGTCTCGACCAGTGACGACCCAACCATCAACCCCATGCTCGACACGTTGAGCCAACCCATCAACCGATGCGACAACGACCGGGATGCCCGCCAGTCTAAGCTCATCAACGACTAAAGGAGCGCCTTCGGAGGAACGCGCCGGACAAACCCCGACTCCTCCGCCGACACGCGCTCGCCACACCGGTAAAGGAAGAGGTCCAAGGCAGCGGATGCGATCGTCGCGCTCAAGCTGGCCACGTAACGGCCCATCGCCAACAACGACGGCTTTCCATTCGGGTAATTGATCAAGGATTCGAGGCAAGAGATCGATGCCCTTTTGACGCACGAGTCGACCAACAAAGATCAACTTCTTTTCGGGCCGTCTGAGCGGCTCGATCTCCCCGTCGATAGGCACAGGCATCAACGACAACTGCGCTTCAAAGCGTTGAGGCACCTTAGCCCGCTGATGATCAGCAACCACAGCCAATGGATGGGCGCGACCAAGCATCCAAGGTGCGCCAGGCAGACGCAAACCGGAACCATGACACCACGTCCGCAAGCGATCGCGGGAAACGCCTTGAGCCTGAGCCAATAAAGGAAAGGGTACTGCCCAATGACAAACGACGCGATCGGCTCTTTTCCATTGAGGATAACGACGAATTAAGCGCCGTAAAACCGGCAAGACAAGCTGTGGGCGACGAGATAGTCGCGACACCAAACCGCCAACCTGATGGTCAAGCTGAAGACCAAGAGGTTCGAGCGAAGCATCAGCCAGGCCGACGCCCGATTCGAGGGAATGAATCGTCAGCCTGGCGCCACGATCACGTAATTCCTCGCAGCTTCTGTAGACAAAGGCGCCCCCTGGATCCGACCCATGCTTAGGCCAGGACGTCGTCAAGACCGTCACCTTCATCGCAGACGCGCCCTGACCGACATCATCAACGCAATCAAGATCGCCGGTGCACGATGCAAGCCATGATGACTAATACCATCCTGTGGGTAATAGGCTGGGACGGCGACATGTTCGATCCGACCACCCGCAGCAGCAATCGCAGCTGATAAATGCATCGGGTAACCAAAGCCGCGCCAGAGCGTGTCGGGAAGCTTACTCAACCGAAGGGCGACAAAGCCGCTCAGCGGGTCGCGAATCGACGAGCGTGCAGACCAGCTTGAGGGCAGCGCTAAAATACGCCCGGCAGCGTATCGCAGCAAAGGCATCGAATCACCACCACTCTCCGGTTCAAGCCGGCTCCCGCGCACCAAATCGGCATCACTGGATTCGAGCACCTCGAACAAAAGCGGAATCCTTTTCGCCTCCATTTGACCGTCTGCATCGACAACGACAGCCCACTGAGCGCCTAAATCCCTCGCCGATTTAAGGCCTGTAAAAACAGCGCCTCCCGGCCCTTGGCGGCGCTGACTAATCACCACGGTCCGCTCGTGCTGCTGAGCCACCAACGCGGTGTCGTCATTGGAGCCATCATCAACGACGATGATCTGATCCACATAAGGTAGCAAACCATCGAGCGTTTGAGGCAGACGCGCGGCGGCGTTGTAGGCAGGAATGACGGCACAACGGGTGACGATCATAGACCACCTTTTGACTTCGGTAGGTTCCACAGCAAAATACTGTGTCCAAAATGGCCTTCAGGCTCGTGGTCTTTGAGCCAATCTAAACACCCCACAGGGACATGACGCTCCGGTCGTTGAAGTTCAATCACATGGGCTGCGACCCAACCGCTCACTCGATGACATGGTGGCTTACGAAAACGAATCCCCCATGATTTCGGCTGACCATGATAGCGTGCATACCAGACGTAAGGAACCTTTTCGCGCTTTTGCCACTCACCCAGCTGGCGCTGTCCTTGACCCCAGTCTTTTCCATGCACCAAATGCGCCCAACCCCGCTCTGAGCCACCTGCTAGACTATTGAAAAACATCAAGTAATTTGGCGCATTCTGATGAACAGACACCCCCAGAACACAAACGGCTACGCCGACTACCGGTCGAGCGAAGGGAATCTTTTGCCAAAGCCAAGCCAAGCAAACGCCTAAGTACGCAACCCAAAGCGGTAAAGCGGGTAGGAGGTACTTGAGCCCGCCTTGAGCTGGCGTGATCCAAGAGAAGTAAACAAACCACCATGCCGGCACAATCAAAAGCGCATAAGCGCGGGGTTCGAGTCGCCGTCGCGCCAATAAAAAAGCACCGACCAAGCCCAGCAAAAGGCCAACCAGCGGCGTCTCGTACGCGATGGAATAGAGATAAAATGTCGGCCAACCACGGTGCCGAATTTCGCCGTTGAGAAAACTGTGATGCCCCCCGCGGGCGTGTAGCGCCTGAAAACCAACACCAGAGAGGTAATCGTACAGGGGAACTGTTAGGCCGCTAGCGGGGACAATGGCTTTGAGCACGCGACGCCCGCCAACGAGCTTAGCCAGATCGTCATGCAAGCCCGTATCCAATGCCTTGGGCGTGACGAGCACACGTTGAAAATCGTAACTAGCCCAAACGATCATCGGGGTAACGAGACATCCGATGACCGCCAACTCGAGAATCGGACGGCGCCAATTCCACCCCTGTCGAGCCCGCCAAATGACCACCGCCAAAGCAGGGATCGGTAGGATCAGCGCTGTACTTTTAGCGAGCATCGCCAAGCTCAAAAACAGGGCAATTGCTAAGGCACGCCAGCGACTAGGTGAGACGATCCATTTCCAAAAAGCGATGGTCACCAGCAAGGTCGTCAGCGCCGCGCCGCCATCTAGGGTCGCCATGCTCGAATGCGCTAAAAATAGAGGTGAGCACGCCAACAAGACGACACTAAAGACCCCGCTTAGCGCGCTGAACTCAAGGGCTAAAAAAGTAAATAAAATTAATGATGTAAGGACAGAAAATCCGATATTTACCCGTCGAGCCACACGCAAATTACGCATCATGCGGTCTGGCGGGTGACCCCAAAGCGAATCTTCCCAGCTGTCGCTCTTTCCAAAGCGCACTTTTGGCTCAACAGCGTCGAGCGCCGCAGCCATAAACCACTTGGTCAAAGGGGGTTGCTCTCGATTGATGCGATCACGCCCAAACCGAATCATTCGCGTTGAAGCGGCGAGATAAGTGGATTCATCAACGGTGTCGCTGTGATAGCCCGCGGTATAATCCAAAACGCCGACTTGAAGGCTGAGTACGGCGACCAAAACAGCACCGATCAGCAACCGCTTCATCATCAACGTCCGAGCACACGTCGCAGCAAGGCGAGATCATCACCATCAAGCTCACGCGTTAGGACCAAAAAGAGGAGATTAAAGGTCGCTACAACCGCCAAGGCAACCACACCTTGAACCAGACCTACAGGCTCCCAAACCAAAGGAATTAATAACGTCAAAGCAACACCTGCGCCCACACGTAAACCGGTCAACCAAGCGAGGGTCGCACCAAACATGCGTCGCACGGCAAACAACGCGAGGATCGCACCAAACCAAAGCGCTCCAACCGAAGCACCTGCGGCAGCTAAAATGTCACCGGTTGCTACACCGACGGGCACAACCAACGCAGCGGTGGCGGCGATCACAGCGACCAAACCCCAAGCCACGATCGGCTTTCCAGAGGCGTTGAAGATGTTCATGGTGATCGTCACCAAGGCGAAGGCCATCTGTCCTAAACATAAGAACCGCAGGATCGGCACTGCGGGTTCATAGGCAGCGCCGAAAAGAACGGGTAGTAGTGCAGGAGCGGCAACAAAGATGCCGGCGCTAGTGACGGCTGCCAAACCAAAGGTAAAACGCGTCGCATTGTGAATGTAACGCTTAACGGCTTCGGCATCGCCGGCAAAAGCGACGGTGCTGAGCATAGGAAACAACACCAGACTAATACCCATCACCAAGAAATACGGGACACGAGCAAAATCCATGGCGGCGCTGTATTGTCCAACCATCATCTGACCAGCTTCACCGCCGCCAAGAACAGCTGCATTCCCTTTAACAACCAGCAAATCCACCTGTTTGAGGACCTCAAATGTCAAGGTGTACATAAGAATACCGGCAGCAAATTGAAGAATCTTTTGACCATCGATCGAGCGCTGCTCACAAGCCTCTCGACGAATACGCACCGTCGCAACATAGGCAGCCATACTGATTATGGCGGCGGCGCTCGCCCATCCAAGCAGCCCGCCGACCGCTGCGGCATTATCGATGCGCACCAACTTCGGAAAAACCAAAGCACCAGCAACAATACAGCCGAGCTTGAGGAAGCTGAATGAGCCGTCAAGGAGCGCTTGAACATTAAAGGCGCGCACGCCGTTCACCGTACCCAGCAAATGGGCGTATAGACCGTAGAAGACGGGAATGAGGAACGCCGCACGCAGCAACGGCACCAGCTCAGGATCGTTCAGACTCGAAGCAATCACTGGCGTCAGCAGCTGCGCGATGATACCCACAACCAACACCACGGGAACGGCTCGCTTCGCTACATAACCCACCAATACACCCGCCGCAGCGCGGTGCTCTGCGCCAAACTTTGAGACCACCTGCAAGATGCTCAGCAAAACAGCTTGAGCCAAAATCGACATGGTCTGAGCAGAGACTCGATATCGACCAAATTGAGCGGGATCTTGCTCACCAGCCACATCCAGAATGATGCGCGGCATGATTAACGTGAGCCCTAATCCGGACACTAAGAAAGTGGCTTTGGCGGCCGCTATGGCTAGCGCACCCCGCCCAGCTTGTTTCACCACGTCGTCTTGGGGCTGACTCATCGGATATCCTTAGTCGTAGCATGCGCAACCCGAGCCGAAAGGTTAATGCTGTCTAAGGTCACGGATAACGGATCACCTAAGGTCATTGAGGTTCCACCGCGTAGCGCAAGGCGCTGATGCGCAACGTCAAACTCGACTCGACCTCGAGGTAAATCTTCTCGAGCGACCATCACCGTCACCGGAGGGTCGAGCAAACGGACATAAATGCCCTTTGCTGCCACGCCATCGATCACGCCGTCAAAGGTCTCGCCCTCTCGCCCTTGAAGTAGACGGCAGGCATACAATCGATGGGCGGCGCGTTCGACCGTGACGCTACGCGTTTCTGCATTTGAGGCCTCTTCGCAAAATTGCTCAAGCGGCTCATCAGCGGCGAGCTTGTGCTCGCGATCACCGAGATGATGGCGAATCGCTCGATGCACGAGCAAATCGGGGTAGCGCCGAATTGGCGAGGTAAAATGGAGATAATGCTCAGAGCTCAAGCCCCAATGACCCAAAGGCTCGGCATCGTATTGCGCCTTACTCATGGCACGCAGCAGGATCTGACTGAGAACCGGTTTGAGCGGATCATTGCCAAGCTTAGCCATCATCTTGTTGAGTTTAGCAGGCGTTGGCGCGCCGTTCGGCTTACGTAAACCCAAGCTATCGGCGATGGTTAGAAAGCTGGTTAATCCCGTCGATGAAGGCGGCTCATGCACGCGCCATGGCACTTGCGTTTCAGTGGCAAGGAGACGCCGGCCTACCTCTTCATTTGCGGCGATCATACACACCTCAACGATCCGCTCCGCAAAGCGCTGCTGACGCTCATCGACAGCGACAGGCTCGCCATCATCGTCCAGTTTAAAGCGCAATTCACCGCTAGCGATTTCAAGCTGACCCTTTCGCCCTCGTGCCGCCATTAACATGCGCGCCGCTTCGCTCAAGACCACTGTCGATTCGCGAACCTCTTGATCGTCAGGCAGAACGGATTCATCGCCGTCAATGAACTGTTGGACTTGATCGTAATTCAAATCGGCTCGCGAGCGAATCGTTCCTAAGCCCCAATCGCTGCTGATCACGTCCCCTTGATAGTCAATTTCAAGGCGCGTGAAGACCACAGGCCGATCCACGCCGGCTCGTAAAGAGGCTTCATCCGCGCTCAACCATTCGGGCAACATGGGCAAGACGCGATCCGGTAAGTAGGTCGAACAGCCTCGCCTTTGGGCATATTCATCAAGCGCTGAACCCGGACGAACAAAACCCGCAACATCGGCAATAGCAACGGTGATTTCTGCTCCTCGGTCGGTCCATCGAGCATACAAGGCGTCATCATGGTCACGAGCATCCGCTGGATCGATGGTAGTAAAGGGTAAATGGGTCAGATCCTGCCTCTTGGCACCACCATCTTGGCAGGCGGTCACCCCAGGTTCTGCCTCTTGGCTCACCCACTCAAGCCCATGCTCAGCCAACAAACGCTCGATCTCGACGTTAAACCCTGTGCCCTGTTCGAAGACCTTTTCAAGTTCCGTCACAAGGGTCGGCGAACCCCCGTCCCAACGCGGTTTTTCCATCCCAGTAATCTTCACCCGCACCATCTGACCATTGGCCAGATCGCTGCGCTCGGAGCGCACTTCGATGGGCATCTCCAATCGACGGTCCTCGGCGTCGAGAATCCAGCGCTCATAACCTTCAATCAATCGACCAATGAGGCGCGTGCGATGGCGTTTGACCAACTGCAAGTTGACACCTTCAGGCCCCTTTCGCCCTGGGACCAGTTCGGCTTCCACTTCATCACCATCAAGTAACCCTTCGAAAGCTCCCGGCGCAACAAACGCAGATTGCCTTGAGCGACCATCAATAAAGGCAAACCCGCGCGGAGAAACCTTGAGTCGACCCCGCAGCGACCGACGCCGTCGAGCGCGCAGACGTTGCGCTTCGCCCTTGCTCAATAGGCCTTGGCGCTGCTGCGCCTTAAGCCACGCGCGAAAAGCACGTCGTGCGCCCGGTGTAATGTCCATGGCATGAATAAGCTGCGCTGGAGTCATACCATAACCATCGGTTTGCTCGAGCAACTTGAGCAACAACTGGCGATCAAAGCTGGATTCGTTACTCACGAGTTGATCAGTTCCCGTTTGACAGGCTCAATCCCAAAGTCTAGGTGAGCCCCCGCCTTAGGTTCCCCCTGAGCGAGGGTGGCGGAATTGGTAGACGCGCTGGCTTCAGGTGCCAGTGCTGGAAACAGCGTGAGGGTTCGAGTCCCTCCTCTCGCACCAGCGACAAAGCGGCGAAGCATCGCCGCTTTTGTTGTTTTTGCGTTAAAGGGCAAGGTTCGAATGCGATGAGGCGCTAAAGTGCAAAACGCGAGGCCACCATAGCGAGCGTACCGATCACTGCGACAATACCGCACACGACGATCGCCGCCAGCAAGGGACTCCCCTCTCGTCCCCAATCGTAAATCTTCGGTCCAAGCAACGCAGGAACCAATGCGGTAAGCCACCAGGGCTCATGAAATAAGTTCGGCTCTGAGGACGGCGTTAGGCGCCATAATTCGGTCAAAATAACCACAACGAGCGGCCCCGACGCATGGCCGAGCAAGACGCTGTAATACGGATTCGGTAAATGGGAGATACTCAGTACAACAAACCAAAGCGCTACCCACGCCAAAACCAAGGGAAACGGAAGCTCCAGCGCGCTCATATCGAGCAAGGCGGAATAACCGCCAGGCGTCTCCATCATCTGGCGCAGCTGATCCATTGCGGATTCGAGCACAACCAACCTCCAAATCGACCATAAGCTAATTTTGCCTTCTAAACATCTTTCGCGACGGCCACTTCTGCCATAAGGGCAGAGGCATCATCGAAGTGGACTTTGATGACCATGCTCACCTGGCGGAATTGGTAGACGCCGGAGACTTAAAATCTTCTGGGCTTAAAAGCCCGTCCGGGTTCGAGTCCCGGGGTGAGCACCATTTGGGAGTCCGAGTAAGTCCAAGCAGAGACGGTAAGCTCTTTATAGTGCTACCGTTGATGCCGCTTATGTGGCCAGCAAAGGCAGCTGAGGCGCTTCGACTCCCGGTATATCTGACGATATCCTGAGCTTTGCGGACACCAAAGGTAGGCTATCGTTAGCGAACCATGATGTAGCCGAAGGCGCGTATCGAACGATCACCGTTGTCCGAAGAAACACGAGCTTCGTTACCACATGTGTTGTTGGGGTCCATGCTTCCGTAGTTGCCGCCCGTACCGAAACCGAGACGTGAATCGGGTGTTTCGCAGTCATTTTCTTGGTTGTTGATGATGCCAATGCGAGCGTGAGATCCGCGGTGGTAGCTGTTGAATCCGATCCGGTTGCAATTCAATTGCAACGAGGAATTCGCAATGAGGCTCTTCCAAGTATCTCGATTAGTTCCCGAAATTGCCCGGTAACGACCATCGGCAATCTGACTGTGTAACGAACTCGCGGTATGATTAAAGCGAATCCAACGAAGATCATTATTGACCTTCATACCGAGGCGCATCTCTGTAAACCCAAGACGGCTATAGGCAGCACTTTTATGCTCATTAGCATCAAAATTGACCGCCGAAGCAGACACCACATTATTGGATGACCAATTGGCAGAACCATAGGCGAAAGTACCGCTCCCAGCGTCTATTTTGAGCACAAGTGTCCATCCGCCACCGTCGCTGGTCATGTCACAAAAAACCCGGAATGCATCCCCGGTATCGCCGCCCTCTGGATCAATCCAATACACGCCGCTACCACGACTCAAACCGGCCTCAAGAATCAATTTACAACTTCGACCCGCAGCGCTTTGCGACGCACCATTTTGACCAAGCGTGCAATCATTTCGGCATACGTCATTGTCGACTCGGTTACCATCATCGCAAACTTCCACGCCAGCGCGCACATGACCATCACCGCAGGCCGCAGCAGCACAACCGTTGGTGCAGGCGTCCGTCTGAACCTGATTACCGTCATCACAGGCTTCCATACCGGCGCGAACATGACTGTCACCACAGCGAGCAGCCACACAGGTGTTCAGGCACGCGTCGGTCTGAACCTGATTACCGTCATCGCAGGCCTCAACGCCGGCGCGAACATGGGTGTCGCCGCAGCGAGCCACCACACAGGAATTTAGGCACGCATCGGTCTGGACCTGATTGCCATCGTCGCAGGCTTCAACCCCGGCGCGGAGCTGACCGTCGCCGCAGCGAGCCGTCACGCAGGTGTTCAGGCATGAGTCGTTCTGCAGCTGATTGCCGTCGTCACAGGCCTCATAACCGTTCTGACCCACCGCGAGATCGCCGCGTCGAATGCCGTCGCCGCAGCGAGCAGCCTCACAGGAGTTGGTGCAGCCATCGGTGGTCACCCGATTGCCGTCATCGCAGGCCTCCACGCCGCTCCAGACCTGACTGTCACCGCAGCGAGCCGTACGGCAGGTATTTAGGCACGCATCGGTCTGTACCTGATTGCCATCGTCGCATTCTTCAGTGCCGATTCTAAGGATTCCGTCGCCGCAGCGCGCCGCGGTACAGCCGTTGGTGCAAGAATCGGTGTCGACACGATTGCCATCATCGCAGGCCTCACCCTGATCCACTCGACTGTTGCCGCAGACCTCGCTACGACATTGGTTATCGCAGCCGTCTCCGGCTTGGGTGTTGCCGTCGTCGCAGGCCTCATAACCGTTGTCGCCCACCTGCAGACCGCGACGAAGCACACCGTCACCGCAAACCGCAGCCACACAGTTGTTGCGGCAGGCATCGGTTTCAACCCGATTGCCATCATCGCAGGCCTCACCCTGATCGATACGATTGTTGCCACAAGATTCGCTGCGGCATTGGTTGTCGCAACCGTCGCCGACGTTGTCATTGCCGTCATCGCAGGCTTCGCCCAAGTCCACGCGACCGTTGCCGCAGCGCTCGATTTGGCAAACCCCGTTACAGCCATCGCCGGCATTGGTATTGCCGTCATCACAAGCTTCAACGCCAGCACGCACCACGTTGTCGCCGCAAGCGGCTAAAGCGCAGTTATTCAGACAGGCATCAGTATCGACGCGGTTACCATCATCACAGGCTTCAAAGCCTTCTTCGCCCACACCGCGATCCTGACGCCGTGTGCCATCACCACAAGATGCTGCCTGGCAGACATTGGTGCAAGCGTCGCGATTATTGCGATTGCCATCGTCGCAACTTTCGCCGTTATCGATGCGGCCATTGCCGCAACTTTCCAAACGACACTGCGCATCGCAACCGTCCCCAGCGTCGCCGTTGCCATCGTCACACCCCTCGCCGCGATCGACTCGGCCGTTACCACACCGTTCAATCCGGCACACCGCATCGCAGCCGTCGCCAGGATTTAAATTGCCGTCATCGCAGGCTTCCAAACGGGCGCGCATCACCCCATCACCGCAAACCGCTAAAGCGCAGGTGTTTAAGCAAGCATCGGTATTGACCCGATTGCCGTCATCGCAACCCTCAAACCCCGCTTCGCCCGCCTGCAGGTCCAAACGCTGGATTCCGTCACCGCAAATCGCCGTTCGGCACCCATTGGTGCAGGCATCGCGCTCGTTGTCGTTACCATCATCACAAGCCTCGCCAGGATCGACGCGGTTGTTGCCACAGGATTCAAGCCGGCATTGGGTATCACAACCGTCACCCACGTTTCCATTGCCGTCATCACAAGCTTCGCCCTGATCAACGCGGCCGTTGCCGCATACTTCGTTTTGGCAAACCCCATTGCAACCATCGCCAGCATCGCCGTTGCCGTCATCGCACGCCTCAACCCCAGCACGCACCACGTTGTCGCCACAGGATGCATTGGCGCAAGTGTTCAAACAGGCATCGGTATCAACCCGATTGCCGTCATCGCAACTCTCAAAACCATCCTGCCCCTCCTGCAGCCCCTGGCGCAGAATGCCATCGCCGCATACCGCGGCCTGACAGCCATTGGTGCAGGCGTCATGGTCAACATCATTGCCGTCATCGCAGACCTCGTCGGGATCGACGCGGTTGTTGCCACAGGATTCAAGCCGGCAAGCTTCATCGCAGCCATCGCCAGCATCATCGTTGCCGTCATCACAGCTCTCGCCACGATCAACCCGTCCATTACCGCAACTTTCGGTGCGGCAAACGCCGTCGCAGCCGTCACCGGGATCTAAGTTACCATCATCGCAAACCTCAACCTCTTCGCGCAAAACACCATCACCACAAGCTGCCACGGCACAGGTATTGCGGCATGCATCCACCTCAACACGATTACCATCATCACAGGCTTCAAACCCTTGGTCTTCAGGCTGAAGATCGACGCGCAAAATCCCATCACCGCAAACCGCTAAACGGCACGCACTGGTGCACGCATCGGTATCGATATCGTTGCCATCATCACACACTTCGCCTTCATCGACGCGCTGGTTGCCGCAATTTTCTAAACGACACACGCCATCGCAACCATCACCGAGTTCCTGGTTGCCGTCATCGCAAGCTTCGCCACGATCGACCCGACCGTTACCGCAGGCCTCAACCTGACAGGCAAAATCACAGCCATCGCCTGCATCGCGGTTGCCATCATCACAATCCTCACCGGGATCTTGACGACCGTTGCCACAGGACTCGAGTCGGCATTGAGCATCGCAGCCATCACCGGCTTCAAGATTGCCGTCATCACAGCCCTCACCCTCAAGATTGCGCACCCCATCGCCGCAACTCGAAGCCTCGCAAGCATTGGTACAATGATCGGTATTGGCTCGGTTACCATCGTCGCAGGCTTCGCCGTGGTCCACACGACCATTGCCGCAACGCTCGATCAAACAGGTATCCGAGCAGCCATCGCCAACCTCGCCATTGGCGTCGTCACATTCCTCAAAGCCGTCGACGCCCTCGTCAAGGTCACGGCGGTGAATACCATCACCACAAACCGCCAAAACACAGGTCACCGTGCAGGCATCTTCAGCCACGCCGTTGCCATCATCACAAACTTCTTCACCGTCCCAAAGCACCCCATCACCGCAGACCGCTAAGGCACAGTTATTCAGACATTCATCGGTGTCGATGGCGTTGCCGTCATCGCATTGCTCGCCTTCTTGCACCGCCCCATCACCGCAACTCGCCGGTCGGCAGGCATTGCAATCATCAGTGGGGTCATCGTTACCGTCATCACAGCCTTCACCCGGACCGACGATACCGTCGCCGCAGCGCGCTTCGATGCAGGTGTTCAGGCAGGAGTCTGTCTCTTCTTCATTACCGTCGTCGCAGGCTTCGAACCCTTCATCACCAGGCAAGAGATCTTCACGCAAAATTCCATCGCCACATTGCGCAGCTATGCAGCCGCGAAGGCAACTGTCATTATCGGCATCGTTGCCATCATCACAGGCTTCAAACCCTGCTTCGCCGGGGCTGATGTCGGTGCGCTGAATGCCGTCACCGCAAACCGCGGCGACACAGGCGTTAGTACAGGTATCGTCCTCGTCGTTATTACCATCATCACAGGCTTCAAAGCCTTCGTCAGTAGCGCCCAGATCGGAGCGGATAACCCCATCGCCGCAAAACGCTGTGCGGCAGGCGCCGGTGCATGCATCGTCGTCGAGCGTGTTGTTGTCGTCGCATTGCTCATCGGTCTCGACGATACCGTTGCCGCATAATGCAGCGGTTTCGCGCACCACCACCTGCTCGCCGCAGGACATGCTCAAGATAATGCCAAAGGCACAAAATTGACGAAGGGCATTGGTCGATAGGCGCATAGCATACTCCTCGGGCAGGGCGCCGAGTTTGGCCGAAGCGAGAATTTTGGACAAGTAAGCCCAAATTCCTCCGCTCAACCCGACAACAAGGTGCCCGGAGGATCGTATCTTCGTGTAGGCTAAAAGGATCCCCATGCCTCGCCCAACCAAGCTCAGCCACCAACGCCAAGAGCAGACCGACGACTCGTAGAGCAGATACAGTCGCTTGATGAGTCCCGGAGTGAGCCCCAATCCAAACCCCAAGCTAACGCCCACCACTACGGTGCGTTAGCTTGGTTGATTTTGAGTATGCCGAAGTCACCCCGACGCACTTGATCAAACCAAGTCTGACGGCCAAGATCATCGCCCACGACAACGATCAAAGAACCCGATGGTGACCCACAAATATCCAAAGACCGATTTAGGGACGCATGACGTCACCAATCAAGCCACTGACTTTGAAGGGCAGTCGCTCTATACCAGCGATCCGCGTTTGGGTGACTGGCTCAACGCCCATGGCGCCAAAGACCATTGCCCAGCCATTGCGACTTTTGGCGAACAACTCGGTCAAGCGCATACATGGCAACTTGCCGACCAAGCCAACCGCTTTGCGCCTGAACTCAAAACCTTTGATCGCTTTGGTGGTCGGATTGATGAGGTCGCCTATCACCCCGCCTATCACGAGCTTATGCGCATGGGCTGTCAGGCGGGTATTCCGAGTCTTGCTTGGCGCGGCAGCAAAGGTGGTCATCAAGCTCATGCTGCTTTGGAATACATGCTGATCCAGGTCGAGCCAGGCGTTTGCTGCCCGCTGACCATGTCCTATGCCGGCGCGCCGGTGCTGTCTGAGCTGAGTGAATTCAAAGCCTTTCACGATCGCCTAGTCACTCCTGATTACGACTCAAGCAGCCGCCCTTGGCATGAGAAGTCCTCGGTGACCATGGGTATGGCGATGACCGAAAAACAAGGCGGGAGCGACCTGCGCCAAGTGCGCACTCAGGCGGAACCGACGAGCGACGGCTTTGCGCTCACCGGACACAAATGGTTTTGTTCTGCACCCATGTCCGATGCCTTTTTGATGCTAGCACAAGCACCTGAAGGCTTGAGCTGTTTCTTTGTGCCTCGATGGAGGCCGGACGGACAGCGCAACGGTATCGAACTGCAGCGTCTGAAAGACAAGTTAGGTAATCGGTCCAATGCCTCGAGCGAAATCGAACTCAATCAGGCTTATGGCGAACGGGTTGGCGAACCCGGACGAGGCATCGCAACCATCATTGAGATGGTGCACCACACTCGCCTTGACTGCGCCGTGGCTGCTGCTGGACTGATGCGCCAAGCGGTCGCACGAGCGATTCACCATGCGCGCGAGCGACGAGCCTTTGGTAAGCGCTTGATCGAGCATGACCTCATGGCTCGTGTGCTCGCTGCGCTGGACTTAGAAGCCGAAGCGGCCATGCTGCTCGGGTTTCGCGCCGCTCAACTGATGGATGAAGGACCAACAGCGCTGGCTCGACTCGCTGTGGCTGTCGCTAAATATTGGAACAACAAACGCTGTCCGCTGGTAGTCGTTGAAGCCATGGAAGCGCTTGGAGGCGCCGGCTATATTGAAGACTCGGTCTTACCTCGGCTGTATCGGGAGGCACCACTCAATGGAATCTGGGAGGGCTCCGGTAATGTCATCTGTCTCGACATCTTACGCACCTTCGACAAGGTCTCTGAAGTGCGTGATCAATTAGGCAAGGAACTCGGTCCAGCAGGCAAAGCTCTCGTCGCCAGCGTCGCTAAGACTCAAGCTGGTGATGCACGGCGAATCGTCGGTGAGCTTGCCCGCACCTGGCAGAAGCATCTGCTCGAGAAATACAGCCTCGCTGATGCTGCAAAACACTTGAACCAGGCACAAGGCGGCGCTTTTGGTGAAGACTTTCCTGCGCAAGCGACCGCGCAACGCTTAGCGACAAGCTTGATCTAGTCACGTCACACCGAATAGCCTCTAGGTCTTTACACCACCCCTGCTTATTCGATCTAAGAAACGATCCGTGTTACGAGCCCGTAACCAGAAGCCTAGCTTGGAGTGAATCTGTATGCGCGCAGTCCTTAGTGTCCTTCTTGTCGCCACTCTGTCTTGTTCAAATGATGATGGTGTCACCCACAACAATGACGCTGGATCGACGGGCAATACTGACGCAGGAATCGCTCAGTGCGGCAACGGCGTTATCGAAACCCTTGAAGCGTGCGATGATGGCAACTCTGTCGATACCGATGGCTGCCTCAACACCTGCGTCAAAGCGAGCTGCGGCGATGGCTTAGTACGTACCGATGTCGCCGCAGGTGAACCGGATTACGAAAGCTGTGATGATGGCAATACGGTCAATACCGATGCGTGCTTAGATAATTGCGCCTCGGCGCAATGCGGCGATGGAGTCCTGCGCACGGACATTGCGACCAACGAAGACGGCTACGAGGGATGTGATGATGGCAATACGACCAGCGACGATGGCTGCTCGGCGAGCTGCATTTCCGAAACAGGTGATAACTACGATAACGATGGCGACTGCTTTTGTGAGGTTGAGCCGTGTCTAGGCTCAAGCAACGAGGCTTGCGGCAACCTCGCGAGTGGAGACTGCAACGACGAGTCAGAGACGATCAATCCAGCCGCCACCGATGACCCGGACGCCCAAGGCACGGACTCCAACTGTGATGGCATAGACGGCACTTTGCTCGACTCTATCTTTGTGGATCTATCCGGCGGCGATGATGATGAAGATGGGACCATCCCCGAACAAGCCGTTCAAACCATGGCTCGCGCCTTTGAACTCGCTGGAACGACGAACAGGCCTTGGATCCTCATCGCTGGGAACCACGTGCTCGGTGCAAACGAACACAATTGGTCGCTTAGCGGGCATCTCGCTGGTGGCTATGATGCGAGCCAAGGATTTGCGCGTGCAGGCGGTGCCAAAAGTCGCTTCACGGCGAGCGACAGTCGTGGGCTTGTCATCCAAACCGACTTAGCGAATGCCAACATCAGTCAGATCGAATTCTTTGCAGCCGATGGTGGGACAAATCATCCCGCATCGACAGCTGTGCGCGTCGCTAACGGTCGAATGACCTTCACCGACTGCCACATCGAGAGCAGGAACGGGCAAAATGGTGCCGGCGGACAATCGGCAATGCGCGGTCAAGCCGGAGGTGATGGTACGCGTGGAGGTCTTGGGTGCGAGAATGAAAACGGTTGCGGCACCTGTAACCGCCCGAGTGCCGGTCAAGGTGGCGTGTGTTCCTGCGGACGTGGGCCATCGGCGAATGGTGGGAATGGCGGCGCCCCTGGATTGGCGGCGGCTTACGGGGGAGAAAACGGAGGTTCGCCGTCGGGAACACTCGCTGGCACAGGCGGTGACGGAGCAAACTTTCGCGGCCGGGGCGCT
>CACGMS010000039.1 GCA_902574205.1 uncultured Candidatus Hydrogenedens sp.
CCCGAGAGTTTGGATTGCGTTGCTGGTCGTTGCGTTGAGGGTATTTGCCGCAGTGGGGCAGATTGCGAAGCAGGTCAGTTGTGTACTGCTGGTCAATGTGTAGAGGCGCCTGTTGTTGAGCCGCATCGTTTGGTCATTGTGACACCTTACGGGGTCTGTACCGGCGGGGGAGAAAATGCGTGTCGATTGCCGTTATCGGTCGCCGCGACGGTGCAACTCACCGCCATGGCCCTCGACGTGAATGGTCAGGGGATCGGTGGTCAGAGCTTTCGTTGGTCGAGCGATGCACCGACGATTGCATCGATTACACCAGATGGAGTGGTTCGCGCCGTAGCGGATGGTCAGGCGCGTATTGATGTTGCGGTGGGTCAGTTGACAGCAGACCGAACGGTGCAAGTCGTCATTGATCCAGTCCCTCTTCAGGATGAGATCACCGTCCTTGATGAACGAGGACGCGGTGTCTCTGGTGCTCGAGTGGCGATCAAACAAGGTCAGAGCTGGCGCTACATTGAGAGCCCGACTGACGACTCAGGATATGTGATTCTGGATGGCTTGCAGCCAGGCCGCCTTGATCTCTCAGTACGTGCTGAAGGCTATGAACAAACGATGTTGGTTGATGGCCTGACCAAGGCGCAAGGACCGCTTCGCGTGGTTCTACCGATCATGCGTGATCGGTCTTCGCGGGCAGCTGGCTTTCGGGCGCGGGTTGATTTTAGAGATGTGCGCACCCGAGGTGACGGTCAATTATCGCTAACCGGCGCGAGCATGCCCGATGTTTTGGCCTTTGATTTACTGACCTTGGCCGGTGACACCTTTGCTGCTGATTTGGCCATTCCGGGTCAGGGTTCGACGTCGATCCCGATGCCTGGTGGTGCGACCTTTACGGCGACTGTTTTTGGCTTTCCGATTAATTTGAAGGATACCGCTTACGCTCGAGGCGCTGCCGGTTTGCGGACGGCGTGGTCTTTTGCCGGTAATGTGGATCCGGGTGCATTGTTTGGTCGCTTCCAAGGGATTCGAAGCCCAAGTGATGCCGTGCTCGCGATCTTTCCGCTCCTTGGCGCCTTTGATCATGGTATAGTTGCGGGCGTACCTCTTGCTGAACAAGCTCTGGTTGCCGATCAAGATGACCTTAATGGAAACAATGACAGGAATGAGCTGGTTCCCGATTGGCAACGGTTTGCGCTGAGAGAGCTCAGGCCGAGTGTCCGCCAAAATGGCAGGACGGAGCTTATGGTTCCTGCTGCCGCTGGCGCTGATGGGAGCATCTTGACGGGTGGTGTCTTCCATCCGGGTACAGGATTCACCCCGCTGGGTATGTCGGCTCACCAGGGCGCAGCGGCGGCTGAGTTGCCCTTTGTCGTTGCGCCTGTTTATGGCGGCCTAGAAGGTCATGATTATCTGTTTGCCGTGTTAGCGCTATCGGATGAAGGCGCAAGCGTTCGCGCTCAGATTGCTCGAGGTGGCCGATTGGCTGAGCAGCAAGTCTTCAATGCGCACTTGCAACTGCCTACCGTCGAGCTGGGTAATCAGACCACTAGCCTTTCGGTCGGGTATTCAGCGGGTGCCCAAATCCTGAGAGTCACAACCTCGGGCTCTGACGGTGCTTTACGAGTCTATGTAGCGCCGAGTAACAATGCTTCGGTTCGCATTGAAGCTGCACCCGGACCCAATGGTGTGGAACAGCGTATGGCCTCTGGTGTGGTGGAGTCGATTAGTTTGAGTGGTCTACCTAATGGGTCTTCGCTCGCCTATTTGACCAGCGGCCAAGGTATGGTCCTGTCTTCCCTAGGGATGCACGCCACAGGCTTTGCTCGGATTCGCTTCAGTCGCTAAATACCCTTTGTCTAAGCGAGGTTTACCTTGTCCTGAGCATGCGCATCAATTTGCCGCTTTGGGGCAAAGCGATGCGCATGCGTTTTCGCAGCAAAAAGGTGTTGTTTACGGGCTTGTGCCTGCCTACGTTGCGGTCGTCGTACATGCTACGTCTAAAGGAGAAAAAGATGAGCGTTCAAGACAAAGTGATCGAAATCATTGCTGACCAACTCGGCGTATCTGCGGGCGAAGTGACGCCTGACAAAACCTTCGATGAACTGGGCGCGGATAGCCTTGCCGTCGTGGAGTTGGTCATGGCGTTTGAAGATGAATTTGACGTTGAGGTCGAAGAGTCTCAAGCGAGTGAACTCAAAACGGTCAAAGCTGCCATCGACTTTTTGAATGGTCTGACCAGTTAGTTCCTAGTCCATTACGGGACGAGGGAAAGGAGCGACCGCCATGAAGAAAGTGGTCGTGACAGGGGTGGGCATTGTCTCACCTCTTGGCATTGGTAAGCAGGCAAACTGGGATGGCGTGACCTCGGGCCGGTCAGGTATTGGTCCGATTTCGTTGTTCGAGCCCGATGAAGGTTTGATCACCAAGTTTGCAGGTGAAATCCCTGAGTTTGATGCGACGCACTGGTTGTCCAAGCCAGAAGCGCGTCGTTACGATCGCTTCTTGCATGTGGCGTTAGCTGCTGGTCTTGAGGCGGTTGAAGATTCAGGTTTGGTTATCGATGACTCCAATGCTCAACGTGTCGCGACGATTCTTGGTGTGGGATTGGGGGGTATGCCCTTTCTCGAAGAGACCATTGGACAGCGTATTGCGACGCGTAAGCTCAGACGTGTTTCCCCGTTCTTTATCCCAGGGTTAATCGCGAATATGGCGCCGGGCTTGCTGAGTATTTACACCGGTGCGCGCGGTGAGAGCTGGACGGCGACCTCAGCCTGCGCCTCCGCAAACCATGCGATCGGTGCGAGTCTGCGCGCTCTGCGTAGCGGTGCTTGTGATGTGGCGCTGACTGGCGGCGCTGAGGCGGTGGTTTGTCACACGACGATCGCCGGCTTCAATGCGATGAAGGCGCTGAGTACGCGAAACGATGACCCGGCGACGGCATCCCGGCCCTTCGACTCAGGACGTGATGGCTTTGTGTTGGGCGAAGGCGCAGCGGTTTTGGTGCTTGAGACTGAAGAGCACGCGCAGGCTCGTGGTGCGACGGTTTACGCCGAAGTGGCAGGGTTTGGTGCCACGGCCGATGCGCATCATATTACAGCACCTCGCCCGGATGGTGACGGCGCCGTGCAGGCCATGTCGATGGCGCTTCAAGATGGTGGCTTAGCCAGAGAACAAGTGGGCTACATCAATGCGCACGGAACCTCGACCCCGGCGAATGACAAGATGGAAACGGCGGCGATCCGAACGTTGTTTGGTGATCATGCGGAGCGGTTAGCCGTGAGTTCGACCAAGAGCATGACCGGCCACCTTCTTGGGGCCGCAGCGGCGGTTGAGGCGGTCTTTAGTGTGATGGCTTTGCAGCAGGGTATTTTGCCGCCGACCATCAATCAGTTCGCTAGTGACCCTGAATGTGACCTGGACTACATCCCTCACCAAGCACGCAAAGCGGAGGTCGAGGTGGCTTTGTCCAACAGTCTCGGCTTTGGGGGAACGAATGCGGCGGTTGCCTTTAGGAGCGCTCGGTAGCAAAGGGGCATTGGGCGAGGAGTTGTCCATGTCAAAACGTCGCGTACACTTTGCATCTGATCATGCGGCTGTTGAGTTGCGGCAGGCGCTGATTGCTTGCGCCCAAGAAGCCGGGTTTGAAGTGGTCGATCACGGCCCAATGAATGCAGAATCTGTCGATTATCCGGATCAGGCACAATTCGTTGCCGATGCTTTGCGTGCTGAATCGCAGGCACTCGCCGTTTTGGTGTGTGGTACAGGAATCGGCATGAGTATGGTGGCTAATCGTTACCAGCATTTGCGTGCCGCAGCCGTGAGTGACGTCTTTTCGGCGGCTGCGACGCGTGCGCACAACAATGCGAATGTTTTGTGTATGGGCGCTCGAACCCTTGGGGTTGGACTCGCTTGTGAAATCTTGACCACTTTTTTATCGACCGAGTTTGAAGGCGGTCGTCATCAGCGCCGCGTCGATAAATTCCCGACCGGTAGTATGTAGGAATCACCATATGTCTGATTTGCGGGTTGTTGATCCCGAGGTTGCTCAGGTTGTCGCTGCAGAAGTGCAGCGACAACAAGAGGGTATTGAGCTCATTGCGAGCGAGAATTTCGTGTCTCCAGCTTTGCTTGAGACCGTCGGCTCTGTGCTGACCAACAAATATGCTGAAGGTTATCCTGGGCGCCGTTATTACGGCGGTTGCGTCCACGTCGATGAGGTTGAGCGTTTAGCGATTGAGCGTGCAAAGGCTTTGTTTGGCGCAGAAGCTGCAAATGTACAGCCTCATTCAGGCTCACAAGCGAATATGGCCGTGTACATGGCTGAACTCAAACCTGGTGATTCGGTGCTCGCTATGAGTTTAGACCATGGTGGTCATTTGACACACGGATCGCCGGTCAATTTTAGTGGGCGGCTCTACGATGCCCATGCCTATGGGATCAACGAAACCACGGGATTGCTTGATTACGACGCGATCGCTGAGCAGGCGCGCCAAACGCAACCAAAAATGATTATCGCCGGCGCAAGTGCGTACAGTCGGGAGATTGATTTCTCGCGCTTCCGCGCCATCGCCGATGAGGTAGGTGCAGTTTTGCTCGTTGATATGGCTCATATCGCTGGTTTGGTAGCTTCGGGTCATCATCCAAGTCCGGTACCTCATGCTGACTATGTGACCACGACCACGCATAAGACCTTGCGCGGGCCTCGCGGGGGGTTGATCCTCATGAAAGAAGCACGCGCGAAAAAGGTGAACTCGAGGATTTTTCCCGGAATTCAGGGTGGTCCTTTGATGCATGTTATTGCCGCGAAAGCAGTCGCTCTGAAAGAAGCAGCTGCGCCAGAATTTGTGACTTATTGTGAGCAGGTGATCAAGAACGCTCGAGCCTTAGCGGAGACATTGATTGAAGAGGGCTTCGAAGTGGTGAGTGGTGGGACTGATAATCATCTGTTGATGCTCGATGTTCGTCCTGCTGGCTTGACCGGTAAAGTGGCAGAGCGTGTCCTCCAGTTGGCCGATATTACGACCAATAAAAATATGATTCCTGGGGATCCTGAATCACCCTTTGTGACGTCTGGCCTTCGTTTAGGTTCTCCCGCCATGACGACTCGAGGGTTTGGAGAGCAAGAGTTTGTTCAGATCGGTCGCTGGATTAGCCAGATGTTGCGTGCTCCTGATAGTGAGGAGACGGCAGCCGAGGTGCGCGCTGAGGTCAACGCCTTGTGCGCCCAATTTCCACTTCCTTACTGAATTTGTTCAAGGGCACTTCAATTGTTGATCGGGCCTGAGGTAAGAGGCCTACGTCATTCGCGTTGGGGTAGGCTTATGATCGATGGGCGCGGAACCATTTTAGTGGTTGATGATGATTCGGTTTTACGTCGTCTTTTGGCGACGGTTCTCAAGCTTCGTGGGTTTGAAGTTTTGGTCGCTGAAGATGGCGTCCAGGCGCTTAATATCCTCGAACAAAATGGTGAGAAAGTCGATCTTGTGCTCGCCGATATCATTATGCCTCATATGGACGGATGGGCTCTGCTGGAGCGTTTGCAAAATCAGTATCCGCAGCTCCCTGTGATTTTACTCACGCTGATTGAAGAGGCGAAGCCGACGACTGCACGCGCACATGAGATGGGAGCAGCGGCGTGTTTGTTTAAGCCGATTGATCCGGTCAGTTTGATGAGCGGCGTGGATCAAGTCCTAGGTGCCGCCTAAGCCAAGTGCATGAGTTTTCGTCTTTTGGATGAGCCTGGTCATCAAGACCGCATGGCAATGACCGCAGCGTGGCGCGCTGCTGTCGTCGGTTTAGGTGCCGTCTCGCCGAATCCGGCCGTCGGCGCCGTGGTCGTCGTTGGTGGTGAGATTGTGGCGACGGGATCACATCGTCGTGCCGGCTTAGAACACGCCGAAGTGAATGCTTTACATCAGGCGGGCACTAAAGCTTTGGGTTCGACGGTCTATGTCACTCTTGAGCCCTGCCACCATGTCGGCCGCCAGCCGGCTTGCACTGAGGCTTTGATTCAAGCGGGTGTTCAGCAGGTGGTGTATGGGATGGATGACCCAGATCAGCGCTGTTCGGGTCTCGGCGCTCAGGCTTTGATCCAAGCGGGCGTCGAGGTTCGCAAAGGTGTGTTTTTTGATGCTTGTCGTGCACTCAACCCGGGTTATCTTCACCGCCAGCGATGCGGTCGACCTCGGGTGGTCCTTAAAACAGCGACGACTTTAGAGGGCGCTGTCGCGACGGCAAGCGGAGAAAGTCAGTGGATTACTGGACCTCATGCGCGACGTTTCGTTCATACGCTGCGTGCACGCATGGCTTCGGTGATGGTCGGAGCTGGTACGGCGCGTTCGGACGCGGTGCAGCTCAATGTTCGTCTCGATAAGGATCACCCTTGGTGGTATCAGGGTTCGTTTTCCCCGCATCGCTTGGTGGTGAGTCGCAGCGGGAACTGTCCAGCACCTAGAGGTGCTGGCGGCCCGACTTGGCTAGTTGGAGGGGCTGGATTAACCGAGGGTTTTGATGAGCATGTGCCGGCGAATGAGAACTGGCATGAAACGCTTTCCAGCTTGGCTGATCGCGGGATCAATGAGGTCCTGTGCGAAGGTGGAGCGGGGTTAGCGACGAGTTTGCTTGAAGCCGGTGTTGTGGACGAGTGGATTCAAATGATCGCACCGATGAGCCTGAGAGGTTCTGGGTATTCGGTTGTCGGAGGTCCTGGCGTCGAGCATTTGAACGATGCACAACGTGGGACGCTAGCGCAGGTGCTTCAACTCGGGCAGGATGCCTTACTGTGGACGGTTTTCGATGAGGGACCGTCTTTTGCTGATCAAACTGACTGGTTGCAGCGTTTGGAGCCGAAATGAGTCGTCTGTTTGTAGTTTTTTGTATGGTCAGTTTGGCTGCTTGCCCACCTGCTGGGCAGTCAAACGTCGATGCGGGGCTGCCGTCGCCGGTTTTGGACGCTGCGGCACCTGATATAGGCAGTGCTCCTCGTCCGCCAGACGCCGGTTTTGGCGGCGGAATAGGTGCGCGTTGTCAGCGCGATTCAGATTGCGATAATCCTTCGCATAAGTGTCTGATCGGTAATTATCCAAATACCCGTCATCGTTGTTCCAAGACCTGTGTTCGTGCCGAGTCCTGTTACGATTATGCAGAGGGCGCTGGAATCACGCGAGATGAGGTCACCTGTGAGGTGCCATCAAATCGTGAAACGACGCGTCTGTGGTGTATCCAGATTCCACCACCTCCCCCTGATGCAGGCCCTGGAGCCGATGGTGGGGCAGCTGCGGATGGAGGAGCAGGAGCAGATGGAGGCGCCGAAGTTGACGCGGGAGCGGGTCAAGCGCCGGGTTCGCGTTGTGATCGTGATGATCAATGTCGTCATCAGCGTTGCGTGCGCGGCGTTTCGGGTGATTCTTTCTGTGCAGCGACTTGCGCCTCAGATGATGATTGCGCCGAGTTCAGAACCAATTCCGGGCTTGATGAGTTGCACAGCGCCTGCGTGGAAGAAGATGGAGAGCGTCTATGCAGAGAAGTCGCCGCCGTGCCTCGCCCGGGATGGACGGCGCGACTCGAAGCGGGCTTGTTTGAGGTCCGAGCGCGTATCTCGCTTAGCGACGCCCACAGTTTACAAGTTCGAGACTTTTACTACGACGGAAGACGTCATGGGCAAGAGGTCTATATTGCGCTGAGTTCAGGTCCAATCAACGCGCAAAATGCGATCTTGGTCAGTGTTAACTTGCGTTGCTTCGCTGGTCAGTGCCTGGAGGGACACCCCTGCGAGCAGACCCAAGGGACCTGTAGCGATGCTGATTTTGATCTGCCTCTGCCGATTGGACTGATGTACGATCAGTTTGACCGAGCGAGTATTGTAGGCATGCCCCAAGGTGTGGCCTGGTCGGAGGCTGAGTTTCGGCCATGAGAGTGCTTGTGTTCGCGTTAACCGTCGGCTGCGCAACGGCTCAGTCGACTCCGGTACCGCAGAACCAAAAGGTTCAGCCGCCAGCACCCGTTGCGAAACCTCGGTGGCAAGAAACATCGACTCAAGAAGTTATGCTCAGCGCCGTCAAAAAGGTGATTGGTAGCGCTCAAGCTGAGGTGCGAGGTTGCTACGAAGCGATCTTGACGCCGCTTTATCATCCTGATGTCGATTTGACCTTGCGATTAGTCCTGCGTGCAGACGGAACCGTACGCCGTGTAGAAGTCGTTAAAATGAAACCCGATGTGGCCGGCTTAGTGGCGTGCTTTAGCGGTGTTTTGGCAGATTTACGTTTCCCAAAAGATAGTGAGGATTGGGAGCTTGAATTTCCTGTCAAGCTGCGCAGTGGTGGTTTAGCTGAAGACGTTGAGGACAACACGCCTTTGGAACCGAGCGAACCGGCTCAAACGAACGACTAGTCGATCTCTTCGAGATCGGGCTCTAAGGGCTCACCTAAAAATTCGGCAGCGAGTTGATCGGCTTTGAGATCGCGCCGCCGACCGCGAAAGAAGATTTCGTGTCCCTCGAACTCATGGATACAAAAGTTGAGCGACAAGCGCGTCGAACGCTCATGAGCAAACCATTCGGCTAAAAATGCATCCATGAAGTTGAGGATGAGCTCTCGGATTGGCCCTTCTTCAACCGTCTTGTCAGGCCGCGATAAACCGGCTTCCATAATCCAGCGGTAGCGACCATTCGAGGAATCAATACAAAGTCGAAGACAAATTCGTCGGTGGTGTTCAATAGCGGTCGACCGAACACGGTCACCAGCGAGCTCATTCACCCATCGCTCTTCAAGCAGATCGTTGATTTGATCGGTATCAAATCGATTCATGATTGAGGGAAATCACTTCGGTCGAAGAGACTGTGCACGCGAACGTCTTTGGCTTCGACATTTTCGCGTCCACCTTCGAGTCGGTCCACTAAGACAAAAACATCGGTCGGTTGGTGACCCGAACGCCTCAGAGCGCCGAGGGCGATTTGCGTCGAGCCCCCGGTGGTGATGACATCTTCGAGCACCGCGAGTCGTAGATTTGGTGGTAGCTTGAGATCACCTTCGACCTGACGTCCCGCTCCATGTTCTTTGGCTTCTTTTCTAACGATGAGTGCCGGGAGCTCCCTCCCGTTGAGTGCTGCAGTGAGACTCACAGCGCTTACTAAGGGATCGCCCCCGAGCGTCATGCCTGCGACCGCATCAAAGGGGACGCCGTTTTGTTTCTCACAACGTTCAATCGCTTCAAGTAACGCGAGCCCAATCAGCCGGTGACCACGCCCAGAAAGCGACGTCTGTCTGCAGTCGATATAAAAATTGCTCTTCTTACCCGAAGCGAGCGTCACCTCTTGGTTCGAATAGCTGCGCTCGGTGAGCAACTCGAGCAGTTCGGCCCGACTCATGATGACTCCTTAGCCTGTAAGCGAACTCCATCAAGGCTAAAGGCACGTGGTGCCGTCTTGGGAGCGGATGTGGGCGTCATCGTTTTTTGTTCACTGACTGGAAGGGCTGAAGGCGGCACGGTGGTAACTGGCTGAGCAGCTTGCGGTAAGCCTGATGCGTAGCCTGGATCGCCCAATCTCGGAGCCATGGGTTGGGTGTAGGAGGTGACCATTTGCGGTGCAACGGAAGGTTGAGTCGTGTGGACTGTCGGTGCGGGGCCTGGGAGGTTAGAATCGAGCCGCCCTTGGATGGTGCAGCCTTCGGCAAGACTCACGCTCGGCGCTGCGATCCCGCCGAGACTCTGTCCGCTGGATTCAACGACGACGCGCTCTGCACGAATCGCCCCCTCGACGCGTCCGAGGATCCGTACACCGGTGGCTGTAATTCCGCCACCTACATGAGCACTGGTCTCAATGATGACTTCACCTGCCTCTATGTTCCCTGTGACCTGACCGAAGACACGAATCATTTGACCTGTTATATGTCCGTCAACCCGCGCATCAGCAGCCACAACCGTCTCTTGCATGCTCATCTCCACTTGGTCGTCCTACTCAAGGCTGAGCAGAGCCGCAACAGCGGTTGCGTATTGGTGCAACCGTTGGCTAAATGACTCGGGGAGTTGGTTGTGCGTATCGCGGTCGTCTTGTTCATTATTTGCGGTCTTTGTCAGCAGGCTTTTGCTGCGCCGAAGTTGGCGCCGCTTCCTGTTGAAATCGCTGAAATAGCACCTAATTTTTATCGGTACACTCGGTCGTGGAAACGGTTGAGGTCATGGATTAAGCGTCATTACGGAAAGCAAAGTACGATTGATCCGCTGACCTACAAAAATGGTGTCGCTTTGATTTCGGTTCATTCGAAAGAGTCGCGCTTTAAGTGGAGCACAATCCACTTTTTCCGCATGGGTGACAAAGTCAGAATATCTGTGGTCCCCCGGATTGAGAAAGAGCCCAACTAGGGTCCGATGATGCGATCGGCGAGTTGCTGAGCCATGGCAAAGGGAGCATCGATTCCTAACCCATGAATAAGGCGATCAGGTGCGAGATAGACACCGCCCAAGCCGGTATCGAGTTTGGGTGGTAGTCGTCGAGGGTCGTCTCGTTGGATGAAAGACAGTGTTTCTGATTGGGTGAGTGGGTTCTGCCGAAGCAGTGGAAAGTGTCGTTCGAAGAAGGAGTCGATCGCGCTGAGGTCCTCGTCTGCCCGCAGCCAGGTTTCGATATGAATTTCATGTCCTCGCGGTTCGATACTCAGTTGCAAATGACCTTTAGCGACAAGAATCGCTCGGCTAAGAAAGGGTGGCCAATCGACAGCCGCAAGTCGACCGTAAATTCGTTGAACATCGGTTTGCTTCGTGCCGTCTTTGTCCCATCGCGTTTGGATTTTAGTCTGGGCTTTATCACTGAGCATGTTGAACTGGTCGATCGGATCAGCCCAGAGCACGACGGTGCCACCAATATGTTGTCCACGCGCCGTAATCAGGGAAACGAGTCGTCCTCGAGTAAGGTCATAATCGACCACATGGTCCCGAGGGAGGACCTCAACGCCAGAGCGGGCTTCTGCGAGTTCGAGAAAGCTATGTAGGGGGCGATCAAGAGCGTGCAGATCGCGCTGACCCGACCATCGAAGATTTGCCTCGGTTTCGTTGACTCCTGTCCAAGGATGGACGAAATATGGTCGGTTTAGAGCATCAAGCTGCGTATCCACTGTGCCAAGATCGACGTCGGTCCAACCCTTGCGGTTTCGCCACCGTTTCCACCAACCTCGATGAAACATCAGTGGATATTCAATAGGGACAGGGTCCTCCATCGGTTTGGCTAAGTCTCTGCACCAATGATCAAAGGTCTCATGCGTCAAGCGCTGCTGTTGATAGTTGCGTGCAGCACGCTCGAGAAAAAGTTCGGCACTTCCTTGTTCGGAACAAAAGTGACCTAAACTATATTGAGGCCTCAGGCGGTCTCTTAGGGGTACTAAAATACCGAGTTTGAGCGCTGTTTCTCGAACGGTAGGCAAGAGGGTTAGATCGAGAGGAGGAAAGGGCGGCAAAGCCGGTGCTGGTGCTTCAGTGCGCCTCAGACGCAGAACGCGCTGTCCTGATTTCGCCACGAGGCAACCCGCCAAACGGGCTAAGGCACCATCACCAAGTACCACCAGGTCATAGCTAAGGCGCGCTCCAGCCAAGTGGGTTCAGGCCTCGATCAGTTGGCGAACGAGTTCATTAATTCCGGTTGGGAGTTCCGAGATGCGCTGGGCTTCCATGTAGGCAGGTGTTGTAATGACTCGTCGTGCACTGTCCCGATGAACGCCATTGACGTTCATCTTGATATGTTTTGCCCCCGTTTTCTCAACCTCTGCATGTTCTGCATCACCTTGACCAATAGTGACTTCGACACCTTGGTCACCGAAGATTTTAGCGAGAATTACCGGAGCGATACAGCAGGCTCCGATCCACGAGCCTTGCTGGTGAACAGCTTTGAGAAAATGCTCAACGTCAGGGTCGACGGTGCAAGCGGCGCCATCAAACGCCCAAGTGCATAGATTTTTTGCCGCTCCAAAGCCGCCGGGCATGAGGACGGCGTCAAAATCTGAGGCCTGCGCTTGATCAAGAGCGGTCACTGGACCACGCGCAAGACGTGCTGATTCTTCCATCACATGTCGAACCGAGCCGTCTGCTGGTGTACCCTCTTGATGATTAATGACGTGCGCTTGTTCTTTATTGGGTGCGAGAACGGTTACTTCAGCACCGACTCGGTCTAACGCTAACAAACACAAAACTGACTCATGTAATTCGGCGCCGTCGTAAACACCTGAACCACTTAAGATGACAGCTACTCTCTTGGTCATTGTAGTCACTCCAATTTAGCGTAAAATACTGCGTCCGGATGAGCGCAGGTCGCGGGCGCACTGAGCCACTCGCTCAGTCATACCTGCTTCTGCTTTTTTCAAATACGAGCGCGGGTCGTAGACTTTCTTGTTTCCGACCTCGCCATCGATTTTGAGAACACCGTCATAGTTGCACAAAATATGGTCAACAATCGGTCGGGTAAATGCATACTGCGTATCCGTATCCACGTTCATTTTGATCACGCCATAGTCCAACGTTTCTTGGATATCGCTTAGGTCTGATCCGGAGCCACCGTGGAAGACCAGATCGAAACGAGCTTTATCGCCATAACGAGCGCAAACGGCATCTTGGCCCTGTTTTAGAATGTCGGGTCGCAACACCACATGACCGGGTTTGTAAACACCGTGTACGTTGCCAAAAGTTGCAGCGAGCATGAATCGACCACCGACGTCAGCGAGCGCTTCGTGTGTTGCCAGCATATCTTCAGGGGTGGTGTAGAGTTTGTCAGCCGGAACGCCGTGATCAACACCATCTTCTTCTCCGCCAACAACCCCAATTTCGACTTCAAGAATCAGGTCACTCTTGGCGCACCGACGAAGCAACTCTTGCGATTTTTTGAGGTTGGCCTCGAGCGGCAGAATAGAACCATCGAACATATGGCTGTTGAACAGATTTTTTCGACCGGCCGCACGGCGTCGTTCGGTCTCTTCAATCAACGGAATGAGAAAAGAGTCCACTTTGTCAGGCAAGCAGTGGTCGGTGTGCAAGGCGATGCCGATATCATAAGCTTCCGCAAGCGTATGAATGGCGTCGGCCAGAGCAATCGCACCAAGGACAGAGTCTTTGTTGCGCAGTCCTGAAGCGAATTGCCCCCCTCCGGTGCTGACTTGCAAAAACCCATCGCTACCTTCGGCGGCGAGTCCAGCAAGCGCAGCGTTCGCGCTGCTCAGTGAGGTCACATTAATCGCAGGAAAGGCATAGTGACCGCGATTCGCTTCATCGAGCATTCGGCAATAATTATCATGATTAACAATAGGCATCGGAAGAGTTCTCCAGGACTAAGCAATGGCTCTGTAGCGATGGTGCGTGATTGCGACAAGCCTGATCAGTCGTCGTCGTCGTTTGTTGCCGGAAGGTCCGGAAACTCCTGCGTTTTTCCTTGGGGATAGGCTGCCGTTTCAAAGGACTGTCTGATCTGTAGTGTTCGTTTTTGTAGGGTGCGGTGAGCGTCCCAGCAGCCTTCGAGTACACTTTCGAGGCGCGAAATATCGGATTCCGAAGCGGTGATCAGCAGTTCACTCAGAACCACTTGCATCTCGCTTAGACCCAGTTCTTCTGCCTCGCGCAGCCATCGCTGTGTTTCTTGGCGCTTTGTCTCTTCAAAGCCTGCGTCAGCGATTTGAATCTGTTTGAGAAAGTCCATGACCTGCCGCTGGAAATTTTCCAATCGGCGAATGGCGAGTTCTTGTTGTCCATGGCTCGCTTGCAAGAGCAAGGAGGTCGAGATCGGTGGCATGGTTTTGTGGCGTATCGTTTCGGAATTGCTTTGCGGTATACGCGGAAGCTGTTGCCACAGGGCGGTCATTAATTCGTGGCGAGTAAAAGGTTTCGCCAAAAATGCATCGCAACCCGCGTCTTTTGAAGCCACTCGAGCAAGGGGTGATACATCGGCAGTGACGGCAATTATTGGGATTTTCCCTTGGTGGCTGAGTTGTTCGTAGTCCTCAGCTTTGCGAATGCGCTTCGTCGTTTCGATGCCATCCCAAGGAGCCATTTGCAGATCCATCAAGACAATCTGTGAAGCTTTGGTTTGAAGCGATTCTAACGCTTCGATCCCGTCGCTGGCCGTGCTGACATGACAACCCATCTCCTCCAGCAAAAGTCGTGTGATCAAGAGGTTGGTTGGGGTGTCTTCGACGACAAGTACATGGAGCCCACGAAGTGCTTCCGAATCAGGTTCTACGGCATGGTCTTTTGCTGCTCTTGAAGCCTCTTCGCTTAGCGTGGGCAAAACCAGTTCGAGTTTGAACGTGCTGCCCTCTTCTGGGCGGCTATCGACTCGAAGTGTCGCACCAAGAAGGTTGGCGAGTCGCTTGGAGATCGCTAACCCTAAGCCGCTGCCTTCGTAGCGTCGGCTGGTCCCTGTTTCCCCTTGAATGAATGAGTCGAAGATTTTCTCTTTGCGTTCGGCGCTAATTCCGATTCCACTATCGCTAATTTCAGCCTTTATCGTTGCTTGGTCGTTCTCTTGTGACGTCCAAATGGTGACTTGAACCCAACCCTCCGGTGTAAATTTGAGCGCATTGCTCAGGAGGTTGAGTAAGATTTGTCGCAGACGCGCGGCGTCGCCGATAGCAAAGAGTTGATCTGGACCATGGTATTCAAATTGAAGATCAAGTTCTGGCGAGCGTGGCAAGAGACCCGCGAATTGTTTGAGATCGTCATGCAGTTGTTTCGGCGCGAAGGGCGCATGTTCTAATTCCAGCAGCCCAGCATCGATCGATTCGTAGTCCAGAAGGTCGTCAATCAGTGTTCTTAAAATCTCAGCCGAGGTACCGAGCGCTTCTGCGAGCTCGGCTTGAGTGCGGCCTTCAGCTCGCTCTTGGAGAAGGTACTGTAGTCCACGGATTTCAGTTAGCGGCGTTCGGACTTGGTGACTCATGTGCGATAGAAAACTCGTCCGTGCTTCAGCTTGCGCCTCCGCTTCATGCGTTTTTCGGCGTAGGTCATCGATCTGGAGTTGAGCCCGTTCTTCACCTGCTAGCACCAGTCCAATACCAAAAGCGATAATCCCAAAAATCGATAGGTACGGATTCTCTAATCCCTGAACAGCGACCATGATGTCGTGGAGCATGACCGTTAAGTTGATTGCTATGGTGTAGAGCAGAACCCGACGAGTCGTTAGGAGTCGTGGGGTCGCCGCGCGCTTAATGTTCCAGAACATGCCGCCGTAGGCGACGAGAACCGCCAGGCTTAGCGTGCCCCCGATCGGTGCGAGGCGGCCATCAACGTACCTAGCGTTAAACCAAAGTGGCTCACGCCATTCCATGCCTGCGATACCAAAGATGCCAATCAAGACACCGATAAGCGGTACGCATGCCCAGACGAACTGTCGAAGTCTGTGCATCGGTTGTTCACTGAGCGCTGAAAAAGCTTCAAAGATGAACGGCACATGAACAGCGATCATGAAAATGAGCAGCGCGTAGACCACTCGAGCTTGATCTTTGTCGAGCAACCCTGAGTAGAGAATGTACACCAAAGCAAAACGTGGAATGGCGATGAGAATAGCGTTTCGTAACGGCTTAGCCCAGCTGGGCTGTTCGTCCAGCGTTTTGAGCGTGGATGCAAGGCGCATCCAAAGACCGACCATGAGAATAATGCCCGCCAGCGCGTTGATCGCTAAAGCATTAAACATCAGTCCGTTCCCCCAATGTTGGCGAGGTACTCGGTGATGATACCTTCGACGGTTTTCAGTTGTCGGTGCAGTTCACTGATGAGTTTTCCGCACGCCTGAAGTTGACCGACCTTGGCATGGTTCTCGAGTTCTCGAGCACAGTGGCCAGCATCGACGAATCCGAGGGTTAGGAGCGAACCTTTGAGCGTATGCGCATGGTGGGCGATCTCGTTGAAGTCTTTACTTTCTAGCGCTGAATCCAGGTTGCGCACGATACTCGGCGTTCGTTCAAGGTGCTCATTGAGGATATCAGCGGCGAGGACTTCGTCGGAATCGACCATATCCAAAATCGTTGCAATCGGATCTTGCTGCCTTGTCGTTCCGAGCGGTCGAGGTGCTGTATTGAGGCGGCCGAGTGTTTCGGCAACAGCTTGGATTAAGACTTGGCGTGTATGTGGTTTCGCGATGAAACCAATCATCCCCGCCTCTCGACAGGCCGTTCGGGCGTCTTCGGTCACATCGGCACTCACGGCAATCACCGGTAGGCGGTCAGCGTGCGCACAGCGTCCTTCCGCTTCGTCACGGCGGAGCATGCGCATTGCTCCGATACCATCGGTTTCGGGCATGTGGAGATCAATGAGCAGCAGATCGAAGGCGTGCTCTCTAAGATAAGCTAAGCCTTGTTTGGCTGATTCCGCAGCTCGGACAAGGGCACCCGCTTGCTCCAAAGGCGCCGTCATGATCAGTCGATTAACCGGGTGGTCATCGATAACCAAGATACTCAGTCCCTCGAGACAAGATGCCGTTTGTCGTGGCGTGGTTGGTGCGATCGCTCCGGTGAGGTGATGCGGTAACTGTTCAGGCTCAAGAAACGGTAACCGGATCGAAAGGGTGTACGTACTCCCGAGACCGGAGGCGGTTTGCAGCTGAAGACGGCCTCCCATGAGCTCGGTTAGTCGAAGAGCGAGAGCGAGCGACAGGTTGGGATCATCCGCGAGTTGGTCGCTCAGTCGATCGTCCCGTAAATTTTGAGCCAAGCTTCGGTCTGGCCTGCCGATTCGCGAGCCGGTATCACGAATCATGAACCGGAGGTCAGCGACGCCTTCGGTAAGCGATCGCAGTCGAATGGAGACACTGACCGTCCCACGGCGAGTGTGCCGTAATGCGTTAGCGATAAGGTTGAGGAGGGCTTTAGCAAGCCGGTCGGCGTCCCCAACAAACCCACCGCCCACCAATTCGATAGGCAGAGGTTGGTAGTCAATGTGGACTTCATCGGAGGAAACAAGCCCTTGTGTTCGCTTGTCGATTTTCTCAAGCCACGATCGGATGAGGAAGGGTTTGTTTCTCAGCGCACGAGCACCGAGTTCGAGTTTTTTCGAGTTCGAGAACCTCATCGATGAGTTGCCGTAATCGATTCGTTGATCCGTTCAGAGCATGAGCCAGGCGCACCTGCCTTGGCGACAGGGATTGATCGGCGAGCAGTAAATCAGTCAGACCGAGTAACCCGCCAAGGGGTGTTCGCAACTCGTGCGACATATTAGCCAAGAACGCGCTCCGAGCGCTGGTTCTCGCCTGAGCAAGTTCGGTCCGTGTTTGTAGGTCGTTGACGCGATTGCGTGTCATTCGTTCGAAGGTCAGTGCGAAACTGAGTACCCAAAGCCAGATTCCCCAGACCGTGAGATACGGCGTGCTGATGAGTTCGCGAGAACTCAGCTGGTCATTGATCAGTGTCAGGACGGTGAGGATGGCGCCGAGCGCCATGGGCCGAACAAAGTGCCGTTGTTCTCTGTCCGTTTTGAGTACAAGAGCTGCGGTTGAAGTGAGCAAAACGATGATCACGGCGATACTGCCGACAAGGACCCAGTTGGCCACACTCGGAATACTGTAGCTTGCACCGAACGCCGGCAGTTTTCGTGCAACCGGGACCCCGTAACCAACAGCAGCTGTGGCGAATCCGCCGGTCATGAATACCGTCCAAACGATCCCTCTTAGGCTAACACTCGGTCGGCGCTCAAGGAGACTAAATATAGCTTCAAAGGCCATGGGTATGGAGGCGGCTACTGTCAGACAAGTGAACTGATGAATTAGGCGGCCATAGGCGGCATCGAGGCTGCTGTACGCGAGACCCCAAGCAAGGAGTGTCACCAAGCTGAGCATCGACAAACTACGCACCCAGCTAAGTCCTGCAGGTATCGGTTTAGGCAGCAGGCGCTCGAGCTGAATCAAGCGCCAGTTAGCCAGCACGAGAGCAAGCGATGCCCAGATTGCCGCAGTGCTTAATCCATTGAGACCCAAGTGGACTCCTGAGCTAAAGTTACTAAAGCGCTTGAAACGAAGTCACGTTCGCGCCGATGACCGACTGTGCAAGGTCCCGGTCATGGGGTCTAGTCCTGCTGATAGGTAATTTCGTTCTGAAGCGAGGGAATTGAACGGCATGAACTGGTTGATGGTCATCGTTAGCGCGCTGATGATTGGATTAGCCGTCTACAGTCGGTGGACCGAGCCTGTTTTGCCTTATGGTGAAGAACGACAGCGGCCATTGTTTGTCGGCCGGAGTTTTCTTTTGGGCTGTGTGTACGGCTTGGTTGTTCTGTCCTGGTTTTATTATGGTTCGGCGTCCAGCACTGAGCAGCGAGCCGCTCGCAGTACGGAACGTCAGCGCATCGCTCGGGCGGGCGACTCAGAGCTCAGGTCACGTGCCAAGCGTTTGGCGGCAGCCGAGCGTCAGTTGCGACTCGAAGATCAGGCCAAGAGAAACGAAGAGCAACAGCGAGAATGGAAGCGCCAGCGCACGCAAGCGGTTGATCAGCGCGCGGTTGAAGAGATGTCAGCCGTTGTACTCGAAGGTAAGAGTGATGGACCCT
>CACGMS010000040.1 GCA_902574205.1 uncultured Candidatus Hydrogenedens sp.
TGCGGCAACTTCAGCGCTCAAAATACGTACAAATTGACCATCATCTTGAATTCCATCGCGAGGTACGATGCGCTCAGGGCTGTCGAGTTCTGGCGCAACAAACAGCTTGATATTTGGCACGACAGGTACAGCCTCACCCCCCTCACGAACGGCATCAGGTCCCGAATCACCAATCAGATGAATAGCGATGCGCTCCACACCTCCCGTGCTCGGCGCAGCGAGCCGATACCAATCACTTGCGTCACCCCCATTTTCGTTCAGCGTTCCTTCAATAAACTCACCCCGAGTTAATGCCATGGCACAACCCACATCATCACCATCTTCACACGATGCCGTGGGCAAACAGACCTCACCCACAGCTTCCGTTCCTTCGTCGCAGGAACACACGGCGACTCCATCAACGGCTTGGCACTGAGATTTACGCTGAACAGTACAAGGATTAGGGTCGCAAGGATCCACCTGAGCCAAACCTGCATCCGGTAAGGCCGACCCTGCATCTGGCAAAGGAACAGCATCTGGAACCGACATCAAACTGCAGCCACTGCCGATTAAAACTGCGAATAGTGCTCGACCTTTCACACATCCCCCAACGCGTTAACCGAAACCAGCAACGCCCCTTTTTCCACGTTACTACCCACATCAGCATGCAGCGCTTCAATCTGACCGTCTCCGGCTGCGGTTAACTCATTTTCCATCTTCATCGCCTCGACGACCACCAAACCCTGACCGGCAACAACGCGGTCACCAGGCTCGACCAAAAACCGCAAGACCTTACCTGGCATGGGTGCATGAACGGACCCGACTGACGTCTCATCATCACTACCCACCGCATCACGCATCCGGACCCGTCGATGATCCAAAACATCAAGCGCATAAACTTGATCACGAACCAAAACGTTAACACGGCCGTCAAAGGGGTCATTGTCGTCACCTGCCCACTCAACAACCGCATCGTACGATGATCGCCCATCAACCAGCATATGCATCATGGCACCAGGTAAGCGCCTAAGATCAAGTCGATGGACGACATCGTCATACGATAAGATCAGATCGTCGCCTTCAGGTTTGACGCTCACCTCAACCGTTTCGCCGTCAGCGAGACGCACGACATAGGTCTTCATGAGCGACCTCCTGAACCCACCAGTGCATAACGGCGCCAGGCCGAAACACCTGAAGCCGATTCTTGTGATTGAACCGCTTGCGCCTCCTGGTATTGATCACGCAAAAATGCGTCCGCTACTGCAGCCCAAACAGCCAAATGCTCGTAGCGGTTATCAACAGATGGCGCGCCGTCGATGACATCACCAACAAAACCGGTATCAAAATCACCGCTTTTGAATTCTTCAGTCACTAAAGCTCGGCGTAGAAACGAAATATTGGTCGTCAACCCAACGACCTTATACTCGGCAAGCGCCCGATCCAATCGCGCAATTGCGGTCGCACGGTCTCGACCCCATACCGATAGTTTAGAGATCATCGGATCATAAAGTGGAGTGACTTGGGATCCATCACACACACCTGAATCGTCGCGCACGTACGGTCCCGCTGGAACATGAATATGCTCAATAGTCCCTGGCGCCGGCATAAAACCCGCAGCCGGATCTTCAGCATAGACCCGAGCCTCGATCGAATGCCCAGTAAAACTCAGTTCTTCTTGTGTAAATCCCAGGGGTTCACCGCGCGCGACTCGAATTTGCCATTCCACGAGATCGAGTCCGGTAATCCATTCGGTCACCGGATGCTCCACTTGTAAACGAGTGTTCATCTCTAGAAAGAAAAAATTCCGCTGTGCATCCGCTAAAAACTCGACCGTTCCAGCACCAATATAACCCACCGCTTTTGCTGCTTGTACAGCGACCTCACCCATCGCTTGACGCATCGCCTCATCAACGAACGCGCTCGGTGCCTCTTCGATAATCTTTTGATGCCTTCGTTGAATCGAACACTCTCGTTCAAACAGATGCACACAGTTACCATGAGTATCGGCAAGGACCTGAACCTCAATATGACGAGGACAATCCAAAAAGCGTTCAAGATACACCCGGTCATCACCAAAGCTGTTTCGGGCTTCACTCTGAGCAGCAGCAAAAGCCGCGTGCAAGGCGCTCGGGTCAGCCACCCGTCGCATGCCTTTACCGCCACCACCCGCAGCTGCTTTGACCATGATTGGAAAACCGATATTTTTTGCTTCAGCAACGGCCTCATCGGGCCCGGCAACCGGTCCATCACTACCGGGAACAACCGGGACTTGAGCCGCCATCATCACCTCGCGCGCTTGGGTCTTATGCCCCATCGCCTCCATCGCCTCCGGGCGAGGGCCGATGAGAATAATACCTTCCTGGTCAAGCCGGCGAGCAAAAACAGGGTTTTCCGACAAAAATCCATAACCAGGGTGGATCGCGCAAGCGCCTGTTTGTTTCGCCGCATCGACGATTTTATCGATGACCAGATAACTCTCAGCTGAGGTCTCTCCGCCCAGGGCGATCGCTTCATCGGCATAGCGCACATGCAGCGCTGTGCGGTCAGGATCAGAAAAAACGGCAACGGTGGCGATACCCATCTCACGGCAGGTACGCATCACGCGCAACGCAATCTCACCGCGGTTGGCGACCAAGACTTTTTGTATCACCACACTCATAGCGGAATGTTCCCATGCTTTTTGGGCGGTAGGCTCTGGCGCTTATTACCCAAGACCGCAAAGGTATCGATCAACCGCTTGCGTAAATCCTCAGGTCGTATCACGGCGTCGATGTATCCCAACTCAGCTGCCTTATACGGATTGGCAAAACGCGCTCGGTAATCTGCGACAAGCTCCTCTTTGCGTTGCGCCGGATTCTCGGCGGCAGCCAGCTCTCGACGGAAAATAATGTTGACCGCTCCATCTGGTCCCATCACCGCAATCTCGGCGCTCGGAAAAGCAAAATTAAAATCGGCGCGTAAATGCTTTGAGGCCATCACATCATAAGCGCCTCCATAAGCCTTGCGTGTAATCACCGTGACTTTGGGCACCGTCGCTTCAGCGTACGCATAAAGCAGCTTCGCACCGTGACGAATAATCCCGCCATGTTCTTGATCTTTTCCAGGTAAGAAGCCCGGGACATCAACGAGGGTCAATAAGGGGATATTAAACGCATCGCAGAAGCGTACGAACCGGGCTGCTTTTATCGATGCATCAATATCCAAACAACCAGCAAGTACTGCGGGTTGATTAGCCACCACGCCCACACTACGCCCATTCAGCCGAATAAAACCCACTACGATATTGCCAGCATAACGCTCAGCAACCTCAAAGAAGAAACGCTCGTCGGCAGCAGCCTTAATTATCGCTCGGATATCGTACGGCATATTTGCGTTAGTAGGGATCAAATCGCGCAACTCATCGCACAAGCGTCCAGCGGGGTCGTTACTGGCAACGACGGGAGCATCTTCAGCGTTGTTACTTGGCAAATAAGCCGTCAACTCTCGGACCATCCGCAACGCATGCGCTTCATCGGTGGCTGCAAAATGAGCGACCCCTGAAGTAACGGCATGAGCATCAGCGCCGCCAAGCTCTTCCTTACTCACCTCTTCGTGCAACACCGTCTTGATCACATCAGGACCGGTGATAAACATATGTCCGGTATTTTTCACCATCACGATAAAATCGGTAATCGCAGGACTGTATACAGCGCCTCCAGCGCATGGCCCAAGAACCACGGTGATTTGGGGAACGACACCTGAGGCTAAGGTATTGCGAAGAAAGATATCAGCATAACCGGCCAGCGAATCGACGCCCTCTTGAATTCGTGCCCCTCCAGAATCAGCCAGCCCAATAACGGGTGCACCCACCTCAATGGCACGATCCATCACTTTACATATTTTCTGCGCATGAGCGCCCGATAACGACCCCCCGAAAACAGTAAAGTCTTGAGCGTAAGCAAAGACAACTCGTCCATCAATACGACCATAACCGGTGACCACACCATCACCGAGTGGCTTGTTTTGATCCAAGCCGAAATCGGAGCACCGGTGCGTGACAAAGGCATCCATCTCGCAAAAGCTGCCGGGATCGAAAAGTAAATCAAGCCGCTCGCGCGCAGTGAGCTTGCCTGATGCATGCTGCCGTTCAATACGAGCCTCACCGCCGCCTAAGCGGGCGTTTTCTTCTCGTTGTTCGAGTTCTCGACGCAGCACGTCATGGCTGGTTTCAGACATGCTCTGCCCCCTTTGTTTTCCGAATGTGGTCTATGCTACTATATTAGGGCAGGAAAAGACTGTTAGTGGATCCATGATGACAGATCACTTAAGTTTAGCACGACAAGTTTTGCGTCTTGAGGGTGAAGCGCTCTTACGCCTTGAGTCAAACCTCGGTGAAGAGGTCAACAGCGCCGTGGCTTTGATGGTGAGTTGCGCCGGGCGTGTCGTGGTCACAGGTATGGGAAAAGCTGGTCTTGTCGGCCGCAAAATTGCGGCCACACTAGCCTCAACGGGCGTCCCGAGTTTCTTCTTACATCCCGGGGAAGCGGCTCATGGCGACCTTGGTCAAGTGGTCGCTGGTGATGTGATCTTGGCGTTATCTAACTCAGGCAGAACTGCCGAAGTCCTCAGATTAATTCCAACGCTCACAAGTTTAGGCATTCCAATCATCGCCATTACCGCTGAACACGAATCGCCGCTCGGCACGATGGCACAGATCTGCTTACCGCTTGGGAAAAATGATGAAGCCTGTCCGATCGGTCTTGCGCCAACCACCTCAAGTACGGTCATGCTTGGACTCGGTGATGCGCTCGCCATGGCGGCTGCAGAAGCCAAAGGAACAAGCAAAGAAGATTTTGCTCGAGTCCATCCCGGCGGCAATCTTGGCCGAAGTCTCACACCGATCGCCGAGTTGATGCGACGCGATCATAAACTTCCGCGACTGACCTTACCCGCAAGTCTGCGTGATGCTGTAGCCGTCATGGGATCAACACCAGGTCGCCCCGGCTGTGCACTCATTGTTGATGAGGACCATCATTTGCTCGGCTTGTTCACCGATGGCGATCTGCGCCGGCTGGTCGCCGAGGAACGCGCCGAGCTTGAGCAAAATATTGAAGACGTCATGACGCGTAGCCCCTTACATCTGAATCCGGAAGACCGAGCTCTTGATGCTGAGGCGGTTCTTAGTCTTCGATCGATCGACCAAGCACCTGTTCTCGATCGCTCGAATCGGCTCGTTGGTTTGATTGACATACAAGACCTAGCAAGCAGTCGCGACGCGACGTGATCAGCGCCGAATTGCGCGCAACACCAGATCACCGCCCCAGCGCGAACCTGAGCCCAACTGCAAAGGGATCACTGCCATAATCTCGATTCCCTGGAGCGTACTGCGCGTCGCTCCACGATCCCTATGCTCAACATACACCGGCTGAGTAATCACTTCGACCATTTGGGGTAAAATCATCGACAACTGAAGTCGAGCGCTCGGCGCTGCAAACTGAATACTCGCTGCCTGACCACGCAAAGGCTCATCCCATGATCCAACGAGCTCACCAAGTCGAACCTTGTTTCCTTCCCCTGGAGGTAAACTCAGATAGATCGTCTCAACCAAAAACCCGCGTAGGGCATGGTTTTCAGGCGACTTAATCGACAATTTAATCTGCATTTCAGAGCCGGAGTGACTCAAGGTAAAACGCTTATTTATCGAAACATCGGGTGTGGTTCCAATCGAACCGTTTGCGCTCAATTCTAAATGCGCTTGCGAACGATTTTCAACGTAGCTTGAAAACGAAAAGTCACCTATAAAATCGGACTTAAACAGATCATCAACATGGTTAACAAAGCGCTCGCATAAGGACCATTTCGGTCCTCTCGCTTCGCTATGATCGTCATAGGACTCAGGGTAGCGACCCATACTATGAACGAGATCCCAAGGTAGCCCCGGCAATTCGAGACCGACCAACGCTCCACCATATTTGGGACAAACCGTCCAATGACCCCGAGTACCACTCAAAACAATGGCCTGTGTGCCGTCAGGTAAAAGCTCTCGACTTCGTTTCCGAATCTCGTTGAGCTGCTTTGGGTCGCCCTGAGCTGCCACCTCAAGGTGATCCAAATAATCTTCAAGGTCTCTGAGGCGACCATGGACCGCCTGACGCAAAATTGGGTTGTAGATACCGCTACGATCACCGTGCTGAAAAGCCTCATGACCTTGCGCTTGCAAAAGACTCGTCCACATACGCTCACGCCACGCCGAGGGCAACTGGGCGGACTCGATTCGATCAGCTAAACGTAACGCCCTTGAGTGCATTTGTCCCGCTTCGACATAGCGAGCCAAAAAACTACTCCAGCGTCCGCCGGCCAATAAGGGCAACCCTTCACGTCCACCCTTTTTTGCCGCACTCTCAAGAATTCGAGCCCGACGGCGTCCCGCCTGAACCGGTAATGACCAGGTACCCATCGATCGATGACTACCCAGCCCCGGGTAAACCAATGGTCCTGGTTCAGCTGCTGCTGTGTGTTTGGGTAGCTCAAAATCAAAGAACGAAACCGCATCTAGATCGCTGAGGAATCGTTCAATTTGAGCGCCTTTGGGTATGGCTTGTCGGTCGGGTGATAACGACAATAAATCACCGTTCCAAACCAGCAACTTTCGACCCGCTTGAGCTTTCGTAATCCAGCCATCTAGGCGCCGCACCAATTCGTGTTCATCGCCGCGCTCGGCGGCAAGCCCAAGCAATTGCGCTCCGCCCTGCTCAAACCGTAACGGGCGATCAAGTTCTTCAGTATTAACCCCGGCAGCATCAATAGGATCACAAGGCACCAAAACGTACTCATAACCCGATTCCGCGAGCAACGGGACCAAAGAGGGTTCAAAAACCTGTTCCGGCAGCCATGCACCCGACAACTTTAGCCTGAGTTGTTCATCGAAAAATTGATCCGTACGATCCAGCTGCGCTTGGGCTGAACGCTTAGGTAACGCGCTTAAAATTGGATCGTAATAACCACCGCCAACCAGCTCGATTTGACCGCTCTGAACCAAACCCACCAGTTGCACCAAGCGCTCACTACGCCGGCGCAAAAGATAGTCCAAAATATGCCCACCAAGATGCAGCCCCAAACGTAAACGGGGACGTGTTTGCAGCGCATCAAAGAATGCGCAGAGTGGCCCATCTATGGCTTGCTCTAGACGTATTTTTGGTGTCCCAAGCGGCAAACCACAATGAAGCACCAAAGAACAACGCATCAAGCTAGGCCTAACCTCGCCTTTGCGATCAACTTACCTGCTTCTACACCGGGTTGATCAAACGGATCGATATCCAAATAAGCACCCAAAAGCGCTGTCGCTCGCATCCAGTTTTGCATGCAGGCAGCAAGGGATCTCGCCGTTGGCTCGAGACGAATTCGCATGACGGGACGACCTCGGTCGCTCAATGCTTGACTGTTTGCATCAAACAAAATGCGCTCAATCGCATTGAGGTCGAACTCGCCTAGACCCAACAAATCAGGTCCGCTACCCGGGGTTTCAGCTGGCTTCGACCAATGCGTAAACATCAACGCCTGTCGATCAGCGCCTTCCATCAGAAGTTGCAAAATGGAATGTTGATCACGCGGCCCTTCAGCAGCGGCGACGAACAAAGGCAGATCCGATTTACCCAAACTCTCACTCAAGAGTTGAAGCCACCAACCGGCGAAACCACTCAACGAGCGACCATAAAAGAACCCCAGCCAACGATCATGTCCGCCATCGAGTAAATCCTTGAGATCGGTCGCCCATTGAATCGCTTGATCACTCTGGGCTTGCTGCGCACCTTCAATCAACTCCCCTACCGGTAGACCGAGTGCAGCAGCTGGCAACAAGCCACATGGAGTAAAGACAGAAAACCGACCACCAACATCGTCAGGAATTGATAGGGTTGGCCACTGCTTATCACTCGCTAAACGACCCAGCGGACTATCAGGACTAGCAGTCACCGCCGCGACTTGGGTAAAATGACGCTGTCCAAGCAACTCACGCAACCAAGCGAGCACTTCTAAAGTCGTCCCACTCCGACTAATAACAATCAATCCCAGTGCTGAGGGATCAGCGCTCGCAAGTTCATAGTCGAGCGCCGTGCGATCTAAGTGATCCAAAAGAACCAAACGCTGTGCTTGCTCAGGAGTAGCTAAAGCATCAACCAAAGCGCGCAAACCCATCGCCGAGCCACCAATCCCTAAGACAATGACCTTACTGCAATCCCGAAACCGAGATCCCAGTTCAATCGATGCCTTTTGAGCTTCAACATCACGAGTCAAGCAGCGTTCGTAACCGCTTGAGCCGCGACGAAAGAGCCCAACTCCTTCGTTCTGTATGTGTGTGGCAGCAGGCCATTTCGCCATGGACTCAACTAAAATCGTCATCGTCAATCACCTCGTGAGCACGCATGGACCACAAATTGCAGCATGATGGCTAGACAATCTGCCACTCAAATCAAGTCATTCGTGTGACTTCGTTTGCAAGCGCATCGACGAGTTGGTGAATTTGCGCTTTGTCTGTGTACTCTTGACAACTAATTCGAATCAAACGCCGCCCTGCGAAACTAATAATTGGAACCTCGATGCGATACGCCTCGACCAATCGCCTTTGTAGGGGGTCCGTCGCTAAATGGTGCAAACCCTCACAAGGGGGTAGCGGTAAAAACAAACTGGTCATGGCCGCAAACATTGATGCGGGCGCCGTCGGTTCATAACCGAGATGCTCGCGAACCTGCTGCGCTGCATACCCAGCCAACTCACGATTGTGGTCCATCAACCCGTCAATGCCCTGCGGATGGCATGTTGCTAAGGCGTCAAGAGCATAAGGAACGCTCAACCACGCACTCGGATCAAAAGTGCCGGTCCAATCAAAGCAGTCCTGCCAACGCTGGTCGGTAGGCAAATTCAAGCCATGACTTAATGAGCAAGGGAAAATTCGGTCCCGCCAATCGGATCGTACATGTAAAAACGCAGATCCTAATGGTGCGCAGACCCACTTGTGTAAGTTCGCCGTGGTAAACGCGGCTCCACACCGATCCAAATCAACCGGTATCAAGCCTGGGCTATGCGCGGCATCAACGAGGGTCTCAACACCCAGAGATTTAAGTTTGGTGACCAGTTCTTCAATCGGCAATACCCACCCTGTTGGGCTCAACACCGAATCGAGCATGGCAAACCGAGTGCGCGAAGTGACGCATGCCATCACTGCATCCACCACATCGCAAGCGCTGACCGCTGGCATGGGAAGTCTGACCTCAACCACAACGGCATCTTGTTCCTGAGCGAGGTGGTTCAGTGCAGCTCGACAGGCACCATAAGCTTGGTCCAATACAAGAACTTCATCGCCTGGTTGAAGTGACCAACTTCGCAGAACCGAATTGACCCCGTAAGTGGCATTAGGAACAAAAACCAAATCGCTTGCTTGTGCATGAACAAAATCGGCAAGGACCGAGCGCGCCCGATCAATAGCTGGTAAATACGTATCGAGCATAAATCGAAGCGGCTGCGATTCAAGCTTTTGCCGCCAACGCTCCTGCTCGCTGGCCACCACCTTTAAACGCGCCCCGAACGAGCCATGATTCAGAAATACCCACTTCGGATCGAGTTGCCAGACCTGTTCCATATCGAAACCCTTCGCGAAAAACGTTAGCAGAGACTCATAATGGAACACTTAAAGATCAAGGTCTGCCTGTTTCTTGTCGCGACAAGCTGTACTCAAGAACCTGCTGGCCTGACCATTCCGTACATGGTTCCTCCGGGGTCAACTACCTGGCTCGATGTACCTTGGCCGAGCGACCTTCGCCTTAACGGTCAAGGACAACCTAAACTGTTCTCATATCCCGATCCGCAAGCAACCGAACTCGTCCGATCGGCGATCGCCCTTGCTGAAACTCGATCAGGTTTTGCGCTTCAACCCACAATTTACGTAGAAATGGGTGCTTCCGTTGCAGCCGAACAGTTAGCTATCGACCCCGAAACCACTCTAAATGCAGATGCAGCCGTTCAATTGATTGCTTTGGACGGACCACCCGAGCGGCGACCGCTAGCGCTCGGTCAAGGCGGTGCCAATGACTGGATGAGCCCAACAACCCTTCACGCCAGGCCTTTGTTCGGCTGGCCGCTCAATCCCGATCAACGCTACGCGTTGATTATCACAAAAGATCTCAAGCCTGCACAGAAGGATCAGTTCTTTAATCCAGTATCCGAGATCGCTGAAGCGCTTGAGTCTAAAGGGCCCCAAGCGACCTTCTTTAAGCCGCTTCTCGACCGTTTAGCTGACTACTCAATACAGCCAAACCACGTTCTCACTGCGACAATTTTTACCACCGCCAATCCAACAGCCGAACTGACCGCTCTTAGCGAAGCTCAATCGGCGCTCCCTCGACCCTCGTTAAATGCGCCTTGGCAGCCGACTGACCCACCTATGCCGCGTGTGTACGAAACGAATTACCGCGCTCCGCTTTGGCAGCATGGTGCCAAACCGTATTCATCCTCAGGTGGCGGCTTTGTCTTCGATAGCGGAACCCCTCAAATCAACAATTCGGATGAACGCATGCGCGCGGCGATCATGATCCCTCAAGGTGATCCACCTGAAGAAGGCTGGCCGGTCGTTTTGTATCAACACGGTACTGGGGGTGATTATCGTTCGTTTCTCGATGGGTCTGGGTCCTATGCTCAAGAACTCACAGCCAGTGGGATGGCAATGATTGGAATCGATCAACCTTTGCATGGCGATCGTGCCGTCGCCGGGACCAACACCGAATGGCATACCTTTAATCCCTTTAATCTCGAAGCAAGTGCGGCGAATCTTCGCCAAGGCGCGCTCGACCTCATCTTATTGCATCGAATGATACGAACAGGGGCACTCAACAGCACCGAGCCGCTCATCAAGCTCGACACCAATCGCATTTTCTTCTTTGGTCATAGCCAGGGAGGTCTGACCGGTGGACTCGCCCTTCCTCACCTCTCAGATCTTCCTTGCGCGGTACTTAGTGGGACCGGTGGGGCATTGAGCTTGACCCTACTCGAACGCAAAGATCCAATTGATATAGCGGAGGCACTCAAAGGCTGGGGCGGGGCACAAGGACCTTTGTTCGCCAGCCATCCGATGATCAGTCTAGTTCAGCACGCTTTTGAGCCCAGTGATCCGATCAACTCAGCGCCTCACTGGCAAGACAAAGATCCTCACCATCTCTTGATCACTTCTGGACTCCTTGATCAACAAACACCGTCATCGACGGCTGATGCTCTTGCTATGGCAGCTCTTATTCCCCAGATCGAACCTATTACTAATGATTTATGGCGGCACGAATTAGAGTCAATACTGCCCCAATCGGGCCGTCTAACGAACAACGCATCTTATCCGAACCATCAAGTCACCGCAGCCTACCGTCAAAGCCGTAGCGGCGATCATTTTGTCATCTTTAGATCCGTACCGGTTCGACGAACGGTGGTTCGTTTTCTCACAAGTTGTGCGGCTGGCGGCCCGGTGGTGACGGGTCGATGACAGGACAACTCATCAGACAGATTTTAGCTTTGCCTGCGCCTCTAATCAGCGGGCCAGATAAACAATTTTCGGCGCCTTTTGTTAGCGCTCACGAGCGCCACCTCAATTTAAGTCATCCCACCGGCTGGCTCGCAGCGAACACCAGCCTTGATACCTATGCGTGTGCAGCCGGACAGGTTCATTTTAGCCGTAGTGGCTCGACTGCTTTTGCCGTCGGCGTTGAAGGGGCACCTGCCGAATTGCTCCGCTCTTGGGCGCTCGCCATGCGAACGCAAAAATATCGTCACACGCTTCTTTTTCCCGTCGCAAGCTGGCAAAGCGACCCCCTAAAACAAGAAGGGTTTGAGTTGATGAAAGTCGGTGAGGAGGCCGAGGTTTATTTACCCTCTTATCACCGACGAGGTGGTTCTTATTCGAACCTGAGACAAATGCTTCATCGTGCAAAGCGCCGCAGACTCTCAGTCACCATCGATAGCCACCTATGCGATGCGTTCAGGAGCTTAGAACCTTTATGGCTTGATGGATGCGCTCAGCGACAACGAATGCAGCTTTTGGTTGGTGAGCACAACACTTGTGGAGAGGCTGTCTATGCCATGGTTCGAGATGCTCAAGGTCAACCGATCGCCTGGGTCGAAGGCCGGCCAGGGTTTGCTCGTCGAGGCTACGGAATAGACAGCATGATTCGACATCCAAACGCTCCCGCCGGGGCAATAGAATTAGCGATCGATGCTTTGCTTAGCCAACGCAAACAGCATGGTGACACCTGGTTTAGCCTTGGAGCTGTGCCCTTACGCGGCGTTGATTATTCTCGACCATTACTTGGGTTAATCTGCCAGTTCTTGCGTGAGACGAACCTTGGTAATCAACTCTTTCACTTCAGTGGACTCGGTCAATTCAAAGCGAAGTTCGCACCGCAGTGGCGGCCTGTTCTGATTGCAGACTATCAGCAAATCAATGCCTTTTCGCTCTATGAAGGCTGTCGATTGTGGGGCTTGTTTTAGCAAGTCTGCGCCAGAACATTTTCTAGGACCTGATAAGCAGGTACACTCCCCAATGATCGAAACGGTATGGTCGTTGGGGCATCGCGATGATTCGAATTCTAATTCTGTGCTGCATGACCGCAATCACAGCCTGCGACCAAACAGTGATGGTACGCAATAATCCGAGCGACACCTGCGGTAACGGAATCCAAGAAGCCTCGGAGAGTTGTGATGATGGAAATACCATCAATACCGATGCCTGTACCAACAATTGCCAAACCGCCAGCTGTGGCGACGGCGTTGCGCGCAGCGACTTAGAACCAGGAGAAGAAGGCTCTGAGAACTGTGATGATGGTAACCTCGACGATACCGACCAATGCCTCAACACCTGTCAGCTTGCCGCTTGCGGAGACGGGGTTCAGCGCAGCGATCTAAACGAAGAGGACAGCAGCTACGAATATTGTGACGATGGCAACATCGACGATCGAGATGGTTGTCGAAACAATTGCGTCATCGCCTACTGCGGAGACGGGGTCCAGCGCCAGGACCTTGCACCAGATGATCGTGAGTATGAAGCCTGTGATGATGGTAATGATGAAGACACCGACGGCTGCTTGAGCAACTGTCAAAGGGCACGATGCGGTGATGGAATCGTTGGGCCGGGTGAGGGCTGCGATGATGGTAACGACAACAACCAAGACGACTGTGACCACTGTCGACCGACAGGTTGCGGCGACGGTATTGTTCAACCGGGTGAACAATGCGACGATGGCAATGATGATGATTGGGATTCGTGCTTGAGCAACTGTGCCGATGCACGTTGCGGTGACGGGCTCACACGTCAAGACCTCAATGAAGAACAAAATGGCTATGAAGCCTGTGATGACGGCAACACCGAACCGACGGACAGCTGTCTATCCAACTGCGCCTTTGCACGATGTGGGGATGGTGTGCTTCGTCGTGACTTAACCCCGGAAGAAGCGGGCTATGAAGCCTGCGATGATGGTAACCTAAGACCGGGCGATGGGTGTTCAGAGCAGTGCGATATTGAGGCCTGCGGCAACGGCCGCCTCGATCATGGCGAGCAATGCGACGATGGCAACGGCGTTGCCGGTGATGCGTGCCGAAACGATTGTCGACCGGCGCGCTGTGGAGACGGCGTTCGACGAAATGATATCCCGGCCGATGAAGCCGGTTACGAAGGCTGCGATGACGGCAATCGCGAGAACGGTGACGGGTGTAATTCTGACTGTTTACGCGAGGTATGTGGCAACGGTCGAGTTGATGCGCGTGAAGCCTGCGATGATGGCAACCAAAACACGCTCGATGCCTGTACAAACAGCTGCCAAGAGGCACGCTGTGGGGACGGGATTCGCCGTCAAGATATCGCACGCGAGGCTGAAGGGTACGAAGATTGCGATGACGGCAATGAAGTTGATGGAGACGGGTGCAATGCCAACTGCAGTTTTGCTCGCTGTGGTGACAGCCGAGTGGACCAAGGTGAAGCCTGCGATGATGGCAACCGAACCAACTTTGATGCATGCACCAATGCCTGTGAGGCAGCGCGTTGCGGCGACGGGATTATTCGCGAAGACCTTGATGTCGACGACGAAGGTTATGAAGCTTGTGACGACAACAACCAAAACAACAACGATGCCTGTACGAACCGTTGTTTATCGGCACGCTGCGGCGACGGAATCATTCGCACCGACATTACTAATTTCGCAGGCGGCTGGGAAGAATGCGATGATGCCAATAACATCCAAGATGATGGCTGCACGCGCCAATGTCGCTTTAGTGCTCTTGCCGATGCTGATGGGTATTCTTGGGACCCGATGAGTCCACACGGTTACCTCAATGATGGAACGAGCGATGCCTGGGACGGGATGGGTTATCTACGCATTAATAATATCCCTTATAGAAGCCAATTTGAGTCCGTCGATTGGAATCAACGCGTGTACACTGGACACGTTCAAGACATCGCTGGTTTCGAGGTCCTTCGACGCTTTTATGCCGCGCGTCCCCATCAAAATCCGGACCTGAGAAACTTTGGTCGCTTCTATATTCAGATCCGCAACCCATCCGAATTACCACGCTCAGTAAACATCTATTTTACCGGCAATTTAGGCAGCGATCGAGAGACGGAATTGGTGACCACAAGCAGCGGCGATCAAACCCTAGATACCAATGACAGTTGGCTAGTTACTGACGACGCAGATGGTTCGGATGATCCCAGTATTTCGTTGCTTGTCCAGGGCAGTAACCCAAGCGTTCGAATCAGTGAAATCAATCTCAATAATGATGTGGTCACCGTTCGCTGGAACCCTGTGTCGGTTCCTGCACGGGGACGCATAGCAGTCGTGATCTTTGTCGCTCAAAACCCCGACCGCGCAGCAGCAATTGCCGAAGCTCGTGCGCTTCAAAGTTTTGGAGCTACAGCTCGATATGGCTTGAGCGGCGCTGACCGCGTCGGGCTCATTAACTTTTGAGCTTCGCCTCCACCTTGTCGAGTCCTACAGGCTAGACTATTCGAGCTACGCAATAAGGAATGGTGATGAGCGAAGACGAGACGACATCACTAAGCATAGATACTCAGACACTTGGCACCATGCACGCAGCAGATATCGCCGATCTCTTTGAGCACACAACGCCAACTGAACACGCTCTGATTATGAGTATTCTTGACGCTGAAAAGCGCGCTGAACTCTTAGTCTATCTCGACGCACGCGAGCGCCGAGATCTCTTGGGTCTTCGCAGCCCTGCTCAAATTGCAGAGTTGGTCGGTGAACTCGAATCCGACGATGCAGCCGATGTGATCGGCGAACTCGAGGAACAGACCCAAATCAGAGTCCTTGCAGCCATCGAAAGTGAAGACCCCAACGAAGCTCAAGAAGTGCGAGCCTTAATGGACTACCCGGCCGATACGGCGGGTGGTCTGATGCAAGCCGAAATTGCATCGATTACCTTCGGAGCCACAGCATCAGAGGCGCTTGAGGCGCTGCGCGCAAGTCAAGATGATGCCGACTCGATGCATTTTATCTTTGTGACTGACCAGCAAGGTCGATTTATCGGTGTTGTCCGCATGGCTCGATTAGCCTTGGCTCATCCTAACTCTCCAATCGCCGAGATTTTTGAGCCAAAGTTTGTCGATGTTCAAGCTCATGTCGATCAAGAAGAAGTCGCTCAACTCTTTGCCAAATACGATATTATCACACTGGCTGTGGTCGATAAAAACGAACAACTCTTAGGACGCATCATGGTCGATGATGTGTTGGAGGTTTGGGCGCAAGAGGCCGATGAAGACGCCTTTCGGATGGTCGGCTCTGATGCCGACGAACTTCAGTACCAACACAACCCCTTTCGCTTGGCATTTATTCGGCTGCCTTGGTTGCTCATCAATCTCGTCGGAAGTGCGGCTACCGGCTGGATGCTCTATTTGTTTCAAGGCACGCTTATCGATCATATTGTACTGATCACTTTTGTCCCGGTGATTACCGCTATGGCTGGTAATGTCGGCGCACAAAGTGCGATGATCATGATTCGAAATTACGCCGCTGGACGCGACCAAGAACGAAGCGTCTGGCGCCATCTAGGTCGGGAAAGTATTACCGGAATTTTCATTGGTGGGCCTTGCGGAATTCTGCTGGGCGTCGGCGCTACCCTTTGGCACGGCAGTTGGCATGTCGGCTTAATTGTCGCGATTAGCCTGTTCTTGGTCATGACCGTATCGGCGATTATCGGCAGCTTGGCGCCAAGTATTTTTAGACGCCTTGGGATCGATCCGGCGATCGCAGCAGGCCCCTTCGTGACAACTGCAAACGATCTAATCGGTATCGCAATCTATATGCTGGTCGCAGCGACCGTACTCAGTAGCTTATGACTTAATTGCAGAGAAACTCTTCTTCTAGGTCTGCGCCGAGCCTAATGTCGATCTGACGTTCTTGCCCCCCTCGTCCGGTGGCGCAACGAGCGCGTAAGGTCCATTTCCCAGCATCAAGATCGAGCGCTTCACCGCTCACACCTTGAAGCGGCTCCTCTTGCGTTTGACGCATCACCTGCCAAACGCCCTTTGCGCGTTGTCCATTCTTGGTAAGGGTCACTCTCAGCCGACTCTGTTTCCGCTGTAAATCAACCGTCGCTTGATCTCCATGTCGAATGACCAGCGGCTTCGAGTACGGGATGATCTTACCATCGCTTGCGACGACGCGAAGCGGCCATCGCCCCGGTGCAATACGGACCATCTGACCAATAGCAAATCGACCAACAAGTTCTCCGTCAGCAGGATTCAACAGCTCAACCTGCCCATATTGAGGCGACTGACCGCGTCTCAACCGCACGACCGCTTTGCCGAACTTAGGTTTTTTACCGAACCGTACCGCGCGCCCAGCAAACACCTCAATCGCCTCGGCCTTAGCCCCAAAATCAACGCCTAGCACCTCCGCAGATGGGAGTTGATAACTCACTCGATATAGGCCGGGGCTCACTTTCCAGCGATCACCCTGGAGTCCTTCAGCAAGCAATTTATCACCGCTGCCATCAAAAAGCTTAAGTTCGCCTAACGGCTCCTTTAGAGCCCATCGAAGAATTCCAAGCGCAGGGTTTGATCGCCGCTCTACCGAACCTTCTGGCCGAAGCACAAATTCACCTACCACATGTGGCTTTTGCGCTAGATCCTCTCGACGCGTAACCGTTAGAGTATACTTATTTGGGGGCAATTCGATCCAAGCGCCTGCCGGGCCATACCCTGCGCTGCGACCTTGAACGTCAAGCACATCAACCTGACCCTGACCGCCCGCTAACAACAGTCGAACGCGGCCAGGCGCTAAATCCACCGTACGTTCAAGAGTAGCACCTTGCCGCACCTCGATGCGATCATCACGCCAGGCTCGCTTGCTGTCGTCAAAACTTTCAAGAGACCAACTGCCGGCAATCAGGGGCGTTTGTGCGCCTGGTTTGGCTTCGACTCGCTCGTCACCACCGATACGCTTGTAAACGAGCCGTCCATTGATTCGCTCACCTTCTCGCTCGGTCCAAACGATAGCAAACCCCATTTTCAGATCAATTGGCTGTTTACCCCGGATGCCTTTGACGATCTGCACGAGTTCACCGGTTGCGCGACGGCAATAGATACGAACATCAACGCCTTGACCTCGATCCCACTCGACGCGTTCGCCGCTTGCAGCTTCGGCTTCTGTCTCTAAATTTTGAACACGACACGTTCGGCCAGAGTCGATCCCATTGACCGTTACATCAACCTGTATCGTGGCCGCAGCGAGCGCCAAGGCAACGAACATTGAATTACTCCACAGGTGTTACAGTGACTGTATAACCAGCCTCTGGTCGAGTATCGATCGAATAGACGCGCAAATAATAGGAACCGGAACTAGGGAACCGCATAAGAATCTCTTCGTGATTGAGCAAACCTTCTGAGGTGGCGAGCACCGCATCACGGCCCGGTGTCATAAGCGCCATATCCAAATCACCATCAACGGCATGAAAATCGACGTTAATTCGTAGGCGTTGCCCGCGACGAACGTCGAGCCGATACCAATCGTCATCGCCATCGCAGGCCACCGCTTGAATTGAACCATCGGTCGTCAACAGGCTTGCCGCTTCAGCGGTATCATTAGGCTCATGAAGATCAGGTCGACAATAATGGTTCTCGGTACTTGAGAACTGTAAATCATAGGGACCCACACCATCATCAGCTGAATAAACCTTGGCTAAAACGGTCGTCCTTTGCGTGGTCGCTACCACCGCTTCTGTTTGCCCCTCGGCAGTCCAAATTCGCCCGAGGGTATTGTTTCCACTTTCATCGTAAAAGCGAACGGCAACTTGAGCTTCCCGTGTCTCATAAGCGGTGCTGGCATAGACACGGCGATTTGCTGGAACGGTCAACCGGTACCAGTCCACATCACCGGCACACAAACTCCGACT
>CACGMS010000041.1 GCA_902574205.1 uncultured Candidatus Hydrogenedens sp.
TTCGCAAGCCGAATGTTGAAGCAGCTGAAGAGTCGTCGCGCAGAGGGCTCTTCTCAAGCTCGAACTCGGGCGTCATGCTCTTATTCTTCACCGGGATCACCTTTGGCACCTTAGCGATGTTCACTTTTCATCAATACGAGATGAGTATCGTTGCCAAAGAAAACGAAGATTACCGCCGAACCGCTGAACTGTGGCGTGCGGCTGCTGATCGCGAGAATGCTGAAGAGGCGTACAAGGCCGTTGTACAAAAAAGCCTGCGTGTTGTGGGCTCAACTCGTCGAATCAACGAGTCAACCGGTCAGCAACAGGTTGGACCGGGCTGGACCGGGGTGACCCAGACTATTGTTCGTTCCGAGGGCGGACAACTTTGGCGTGTTTGGACGGGAAGCTTTATCAACGGCAGCGAAAATCGGGTTGAGGGCATTAAGATCAAGATCAATGCCGAACTCACGGGTGTCGGTGAGTTCGGAAAGGCCACGCTGAAAGCCGAGGGCGCTGCGATGGGCGTTTGTGCGGGTAAAAACCTATTTTGCGCCCAGCCCGAACCTGCGCTTGGGCTCGAGGCCATTCGTCTTTGCGAGACCGAAGAGCAACTTGCCGAGTTGATCACCAAAACATTGAGTCAACCTAAGGTGCGAACCAGTATTGAGGCAGGTAAGGAGCTACCTTTTGTTATCGTTCAAAGTGCCAAGCATTTTCAGGTAATTCCCGATCATCTGGTGTCGGTCTCGTTTCTACGTGAGCGTATTGAGCGCGTGATTGATCGAGGTGCAGCGAATGCTGACCAGCCGCGCAAAAAGCGTCGCATTAAGCGGAGGAAACGTCGCCGTCGGCGATAGAGCACACGATGGATCTTCATCACTTGAACGATCCCGCATTGCGGTTAACCACCGCAGCACATCACTTGGCAAACGAGCCTGATGACGAATGGTTTGATTGGTTAGAAACTCAAGGTCTAGCGATGTCTGCGCCGCCGCAGCATCGACGGGCGTCCGCACTCGCAGTCGTTCGAGCGCTAATTTTATACCCGCCCCCGGCAGCCCATTGGCCCGTTCTTTTCGAGGCGGCACTTCATCGTGGACGCATGGACTTAGCGGAGGTCTTTCGGTTGCCGGAGGGGCCTGGTTCGACTTTACAGCGACCTTTATTGGATCGCGAGTTGTTAGAACAAGGGGTGGGAAGGCGGGTTGCCCTGGCACGCCGAGCACCGCTGAATATGATGGAGCGCCTTGTCTTTGACCACGAGCCTCGAGTCATCTCTGCCTTATTGGATTCGCCTAGAATACGGACCCAAGAGGTCTTGCGAATAACCACCAGGCGACCACTGCCCACTGACATCGCACGTGAGATACTTAGCTCTCATAAGTGGAGTGCAGAATACCCGGTACTTCGATCTTTAGCCCGAAATGAGACGTTACTGGATCGCTGGGGTAGTGCTGTAACCCTGTTATTGTCTCAGCATGATCTCAAAGCCGTGGCTTCGGATCCCAAGGCCACCTCGGCGCGTCGGCGGATCGCTCGATTTCGAAATTTGGCCAGTCGAGGAGCTCTTCCGGTACAAGCGGATGACGAGATCCCTGTGATCAAGCTTGACCCGCTACCGGCCGAAGACTAGGTTTCGGGCATGTTGAGAATCTTCGTACTAACCCTGACTCTTGTATCGAGTGCCCCAAGTTGGGCGCGCAGCTACGATGTGAGTTTGAGCAACCTTGGTGATACGCCGACGGACCGGGCGAAATACCAGAGTTTGGCTCAAGAGATGGGGTTGGTATTGGCGCCTCTCCATATTGGGCCGGCTCGAACGACGGGACACAGTGGTTTTGAATACACCCTGCGTTTGAGTAGCCACAATATCCACCAAACTCGCTCGTATTGGACGGATGTTTCCGAGGGTGGCGTCATGGATCTCGAAGGCGCAACGAATGCGCCGGATACCTTAACGACAACAACCATCGAGGTCCGCAAAGGTTTGCCGTTTGGGTTGGAGCTTGGAACCAATCTGAGTTGGCTCGAAAATAGTGAGACTTTGGCTCTTGGTGGACGCATTCGCATTGGTTTGCTTGAAGGTTACCAGGATAGCTATTCGCCTGATGTTTCGGTCTATGCGGCGGTCAATCGAATGCTTGGATCGACCGATCTTGATCTGACGACACTGGCTACGGGCGCTACCGTTTCCTACCGAAAGAGTATGCTCGGCCGAATGAGCATTACCCCATTCTTTGGATTCGATTTTCTCTTGGTTCAAGCGGGTAGTCATTTACTGATCAACCCCGCTTTTGATGTCAGTTGCGAAGCCAGTGAGTGTCCAGATCGTTTGATCGTCTTTGATCCGCTCGAGCTAGACGATGCGGATAATCAGTGGAGTCGAATCCGCTATGGTCTCCGCATTGAGACCATTTTATTCGCGTTTACTGTTCAACATGATATGCCTGTTGATGATCGTGAACGGCCCGACCAAAATGCGATCAGCGTGGGTTTGAGCGCACATTTTTAGGAGTTCGCTATGGGAATGGTTGAATTTCTCATTACTGGCGGTGTCGTTTTGTTGATCTTTGGTGGGTCACGAATCCCTAGTTTGCTCAAGGCAATGGGTGAGGCGAAAGCCGGCTATCGTCGAGCAATCGATGGCAAAGATGACAGTGATGCGGAGACCTTAGACTAACTCGCGTTGGTCGGTACCGTATCGGGTTTAAGTCGGGTTCTAACACAGTTGATGACACGCTTACGGCCTTGATTCGAGGCTGTTGAAAACCAGTGTACTTTAACCGGCAGCCCAAGCGCTTTCAACAGCTTGGTGAATGCTCTTGAAGCTCGAGTCGGCAGGTCTTGAATCCGTTTGTGCTATATTGTATTCATTTGGTGTTGATTGTGTTGAAATGTGTTTGAGTGGGGGTTGTAAGTTATGGGTTTAGCACGCACCCATGGTTACGTTGGTTGTGCACAGACCACCCTCAACAAAGTCGGTAGAACGCCGATCCCTGCAACTTGGTTGCCACGCATTCAGGTTCAAAGTCCTGGTGAGGAGCGCAGTTTGGTGATTGGCTTATCACCGGACACCCAGCGCCCAGCGCACCTCTTATTGCTTGCGCCGGAAGATGTAGCCGAGGCTTTAGCGATGCTGGAGCGTTTCCCCAATGATGTGGTACGCAATTCGGTGTGGCGACGCTTTAATCGTCATGCCGTTCAAATCACTCGTGACGGTAGCGATCGGATTGTAGTGCCTAAGGCACTGCGTCAGTTGGCTGGACTCGAATCTGGCGAGTTACACTGGCTCGGTGAGCGCAATAAGCTCCGTTTATTCAATGCCGAGAACTGGGCGTTGTTTCGGGAAATTGAAGAAGCAGAGATGGCTCTGCCTGAGGGATCCGATCTGGTGACTCATCGCGGTCAAGCAGGCGGTTTGCTCTAATGGATGCCGGGGCCGACACGCGCCCCCATATTCCCGTATTACTGGATGACTGTTTGCGCGTTCTCGCTCCAGAGCGCGGCGGCATATTTGTTGATTGTACGCTTGGCGCTGGCGGTCACGCACAGGCAATTTTAGATCGGTTACCTGACGACGCACGCTTGTTGTGTATCGATCAAGACCAGCGCGCGCATGACGAGGCGATGCGCAGGGGATTGGCGCTGGATCCCCGGGTAACGCTGCTGCGCGGTAATTTCGAGACCACGCATGAATTACTTCAACAAGCGGGCGTCGATCGGGTTGACGGCCTCCTCGCCGATTTTGGTGTGTCGAGCATGCAACTCGATGAACCGGGTAGGGGCTTTAGTTTTCGGACAGACGAGCCGTTGCGCATGGTCATGGATCAGAGTGCTTCGATAGATGCTGGTGAATGGTTAGCTGCTGTGTCGGAAAAAGAACTAGCAGATGTCATTTATCGCTACGGAGAAGAGCGTGCCAGTCGGCGCATTGCCGCTGCACTTGTTGCTGCGCGACCGGTAAAGACAACGGGGCAGTTAGCTGATGTGGTTTGTTCGGCGCTCAAACGGTGGCCAAGACCTGGTAAGAAGCACCCGGCGACTCAAGTCTTTCAAGCCTTGCGGATTGCGGTTAACCGCGAGCTACAAGTGATCGAGCGTTTGCTTGAGCAACTACCAGGGTTGATGGCGGTCAACGGTCGAGCTGCCTTCATCTCTTTTCACTCGCTTGAGCATCGGATGGTCAAAGCGTGGGTAAATCTTGAAACCAAAGACGATTATGGTCCGCCGATGGCGGCGAGGCGTGAGCCTGTTCGTCGCCGGCGTTTTGACGCGCTGACACGAAAACCCATCAAGCCCAAAAATGAAGAGTGCGCGCGCAACCCGCGATCGCGTAGCGCACAACTTCGAGCGGTTTCTAGATTGGCAGAGCCATGAGCGTTCGCAGTACCAGTCTTGCAGGTGTTCGGCGCAAAGACGCAGCTGAACGAGTCGGTTTTGGTGTGTTCTTGTTTTGGTCGGTGATTCCTTTGCTTTGCGCCTTATTGGTTCTGACTTGGGCTCGTGTGGAGACTCGTCGCGTCCAGTATTCGTTGTCGCAAGTGGCTCAAGAGGAACGTGATTGGAGTCGTCGAGCACGGCGCGCCGAGGCCGAGTGGCAAGCGTTGAGTAGTCGCGAAAGTTTGAGTCGTGCGGCCAAAATGATGGGTCTGTCACGGGCTCGCCCACATCAGCGCTGGCGCATCCCATGACGCGAAGACCACAGCCTATCATGCTGGCCACTTCTCGCCTGAATTGGGTGATGGGCATTTCTGTTGTTTTAGCAATCGCTATCGTTGGTCGAGCGGCAATTATGCCGGTCGTTTTCTCGAATGAACTCGCGCAGGTAGCCGATCGTCGGGATGGGCAAACGTCAGTCGAGAGTTTTAGGGGCAGTATTTTTGACCGTAACGGCGTGGCTTTGGCGGTCACTCGTCCATCGGTACAATTGAGCCTCGATCTTCGTATTTTGAGTCGTGAATTAGCCGTACAAAAAGCAGGTCTCGATGTTTTTTTGGCAGATTTCGGTCGTGAACTCGGATTAGAGAAAGTCGATTTAGACACGGTGGATGAGAAGATCGGTATTCACGTTCTGCGTGGCGTCCTTTTGCACAAAGAGTTGAGCGAAGCGCGTGACTTCGAGAGTAAAAAGAAAATCAAGACCGCCATTCGAGGCTTGCCGCGCTACGTCTCCGTCCTCAAGCGCCAAAGTCTTGGTCATGGCGAGCGTTTAAGGCGGCTCAAAAATAAAGCGCGCATTGGTAAAATCGTGAGTTCAGAAGCGCGCACTGAGGGTGTCGTTCCCGGTTATTATGCGTCGGTGATTATCGAGCAACAGCCGGAGCGAAGTTATCCGGAGGGTAATTTAGCGGCTAAGCTACTTGGCTTTACCGATCGCCAGCTCAAAGGGGTTGAGGGGATTGAAAGAGCCATGAACACCGCCTTGAACCCACGCCGGCAGATGGTCCGAGGTGCGCGTGATCGCCGGCGTCGATTCTTACCTGAAGACGAGATTCCGGTCTCTGATGCATTAGCTGGTGGCGATGTCTATTTGACGATTGATCAGCGTATCCAGGCAAGCTTAGAGAAGGCGCTTTTGGATCGCGTCGCGGACCAGCGTGCCGAAGCTGGCGCCGGCGTTGTCTTAGATGCGCGTACGGGTGCCGTCTTAGCCATGGCCTCCGTGCCCATGCTTAATGGCACTGAGCGCGCCGCTCGCATGGCGCCAGAATTTCAAGAGCGAGTGGCCTTCTACGGTTATGATTTAGGTTCCACCGTCAAACCGTTTGTGGTCGCTAAGGCGCTCGAGGAAAAAACAATCAAGCCTTATCAGACTTTTGAGTGCGATAACGGGAGGATTGTGATTCCGGGTAAGCGACGTCCTACTTTTGATCATCACAAAATGGATAAGTGTACAGTCACCGAGATTATCGCGCATAGCTCCAACGTCGGCGTGGTAAAGATTGGTCGCATGACTGGCCTCAATCCGATGCGTCAGTATTTTGAGATGGCAGGTTTGACGCGCACGCCGCCGCTCGGGATTGGGCGCCCGCCGCGCGGCGCCTTGCCGCGCCTACGAAATGGACGATTAATCAGCCGAACCGATGGCGAAGTCATGCTGTTTGGTTATGCACTTCGGGGTACCTTATTATCGATAACGAGTGCGTATACAGCTTTTGCAAATGGTGGGATGCGCATTAATCCACATTTGGTTGATCGAGTGGTCAAGGGTGACCTTGAAGAGGTAATGCCGCGCGGTCAACGCGAGCGTTTGATGAGCGCGCAGACCGTCGATCATATTTTACCTATGCTCAGCGCAGTGGTTCATCAAGGGGAGCAGCACCCTGCGAGTGTTCCGGGGGTTCGTGTTGGCGGCAAAACAGGAACAAGCCAGAAATTAGTTCGCGGTTTGGGGTATCAGGGTCATCGTAAGCGTTATGCGTCTTTTGTGGGTTTGGCGCCGATCAACGATCCTCGGTACGTGATTGGAGTCATGATCGATGCGCCGAAGGATCGATACGGCGCCATTGCCGCAGGGCCTGTCTTTCGTCAGGTGGCACACTTTGCACTGACGCGTGTCGCCGGCATGAATCTACCTGAACTTGATGGACTTTCGCCTGAAGCGCTTGCCGTTCTGATGCCGACTGAAGAAACCGATGAGACGCAAGTTGCTGAAGCTCGCATCGGCGATCTTTTGAAAGGTATGGCAGATGAACAGCGGCGGAACCAGCGAACATTAGGCGCTCTGCCTGATTTTGTTGGGCTCGATGCCCGCTCGGCGTTATCGGAGATCGCTGCACTGGACCTCTCCGTTAAGGTCAAAGGTAGCGGTCGGGTGCTCAAGCAAGTTCCTGCTCCAGACACGCCGCTTAGTGAAATTCACGGTGTGATTTTCTTGCAACTCGGAACGTTGTGAATGGACCCATTGATGCGTCTGCAGCAAGCCGGTGTATGCCAGCTGACAATCGATAGCCGAGGGGTTGCTGCTGATACTGCTTTTGTCGCCTTGCCGCCAGCGACACAGGACAGTCGTGATGGTCGAGACTTCGCTGCCAGTGCGATCGCTGCCGGTTCGCCGTTGGTCTTGGGCGAAGGCGCCGCTCCAGCTGGTGTTCAGAACAATCAGTGGTTGGAATTAGAGACAGCGAGACAGGACTATCCCGTGCTGGCGGCGCAGCTTGCCGGCGAGGCAGGGCAAAAATTAAGAGTGATCGGCGTGACCGGGACCGATGGAAAGACATCGGTCGCATGGCTCGCAAGTGAACTGCTCAACGCTTTGGAGCCGAACACTTGTGCGCGTCTCGGTACACTCGGCGCTCAGTGGTTTGGGGTTGATGAATCGCCGGGATTTACCACGCCGCCAGCCGCTGTCTTGCATCCGCTAATGGCTCGTATGGCCGGTGACGGTGTCAAGCGTTTAGTGATGGAAGTCAGCTCTCATGCGATTGCGCTTGGGCGCGTAGCGGCGGTCGATTTTCAGGGGGGTATATTAACGACCTTGGCGCGAGATCATCTCGATTTTCATGGTGATGTCGCCACGTATCATCGAACGAAACTCGACTGGCTCGATAGCCTCTCAGAGCACGCTGCAGTTGTCCTGCCCGAGCACCTTGAATCGCGCGTGAGTGACCGTCCTCGACTCAGGGCGGTCGGCTCAAATGGTTTCTTCCTCGAGTCCCTTTCAAGGAAGGGTCGATGGACGCAGGTTCGGTTTGGCGATGCCGACAAAAAAGTGGTTGGTCGTACCCGTCTGCTCGGGCGTTTGATGCTGGATAATCTAGCACTAGCTTGTGATTTAGCTCGAGCCGAAGGTTTTGGTTTAGAGGCGATCGCTGAAGCCGTCGAGCAGGTCGCCCCAGTGCCTGGTCGTTTTGAGCCAGTAGGTCAGCGGTGCTTGGTTGATTACGCGCATACACCCGATGCGTTAGCCCAAGCGCTCACTGCCTTGCGAGACCATTGCTCGGGGCGATTAATTGTTGTTTTTGGGGCTGGCGGTGACCGAGACCGCGGGAAAAGGCCTGAGATGGCTGCCGCAGTTGAGCGTTGCGCCGATATTGCAGTTGTGACGAGCGACAACCCCCGAGGCGAAGATCCAAAGCAGATTATTGCTGATATCGTTCGTGGTTTTGACGGAGCTGAGCGTAGCGCTGAGGACCTTCGTGGCGGACGTAAAGGGTGGGTTCGTGTTCTCGACCGTCGTGAGGCGATCGCCTTGGGTTGGGCTCTTTGCCGTGAAGGCGATTTGCTCTTTGTTGCTGGCAAAGGCGCAGAACAAACTCAGGAGATCGCTGGTGAGCGCTTTCCTTTTGACGATCGGAGCGAGCTGCGCCGATTGATGGAAGTATGAGTATGCTGACGGTATCCGTGTTGAGGCAGGCATGTCGGAGTTTGGGTTGGACCACCATTGGGCGCTGGCCTGATCGCCTTGAGGGTGTGGGGAGTGATACTCGCCAGTCCCTCACTGACCAGATTTTTGTCGCGCTTGTAGGCGAGCACTTTGATGGGCATGACTTTGTCGAGGCTGCCGTCGCAGCCGAGGCGAGCGTGCTGCTGGTGCAGCGCCTGTTCGCGTCACAGGTTGCAAGAAGCCATCCGGATCGTTTGGTCGTAGGTGTTGAAGATACGCTCTACGCCATGGGCGAGCTTGCCCGATTAGCTTTGCTTGAAGATGGACGTACGGTCGTTGCGATTACCGGCTCTGCCGGGAAAACAACCACGCGCTGGGCATTGGTCCAAACGCTTGAAGCGTTGGGCGTCGAAGTGCACACGCAGGTAGGCAATGAAAACAATCGAATTGGTGTGCCGCGCTTTCTACTCAATTTACCCGCCTCCGAGTCCTCAGATGATGTGATTGTTGTCGAATGCGGCACGTCTGAACCTGGAGAGATTGCACGGTTAGCAGCGATTTGCCGCCCAAATATTTCGGTGGTGACCAGTGTTTGTGCGGCGCATACGGAATTGTTGATCGACGAATCGGGTGTTGCGCACGAAAAGGGCGATTTACTTCGGGCCGCGTCGATTGGTGAGGGCTTGGCTGTGTTCGACCTCAACGACCATCGTTTGGTCGCGGCTGCAGCAGAGGGCGAGCGTCGAGTGTTGCGACCTTATGATTTGGATGATGCCGAGGGGTGGAGCGATGCGCCGGTTCACTTGAGAGCGAATGGCAGCAAGGTTCTGGCTGTTGTACAAGCCCTCGGGTTCACCCTAAATGCACAGGTTATCCGAGCGGCGCGCTTAGAGCCACCAGCGGGTCGTGGAGGGATTATTCAGATCGGCCCGTGGCAGGTGATGGATGATAGCTATAACGCTAACGAAGCAAGCATGATCGCGGCGCTTGACGCAGCTGCTTTGGCGGCAGGCGATCTGCCGTTAGTTGTTTGCCTCGGGGAGATGCGAGAACTGGGTGACCACGCTGAGCAGGCGCACATCCAGGTCGCCAAGCACGCCATCGCCGTTGGCGCTAAATATCAAATGTTTACAGGCCCTTATGCGGCGATCGCTGCAGCCCAAGCCGAGGGTCGAGGAGCGATTGAAGTAACAGTCGCCGCCGATGCGTCCGATCTAACGAATCGGATCGATGATCTGCCGCGTCCTGCCTTTATTTTAGTCAAAGGGAGTCGCGGTGCTCGTATGGAGCGCTTCATCGATGCCATGAGGGAGCGAAGCTAATGCTCTACATGCTGTTGTATCCGCTTCATCATGACTATGGCTTCTTTAATCTTTTTCGTTACACCAGTTTTCGTATGATTATGGCTGCTTTGACTGCGCTGGTCTTTGCGCTGTGGTTGTTCCCATGGGTGATTGAGCGACTGGCAGCGATTGGGACTCAGCCGATTCGTGATGATGGCGTGGCGCATCATGTGGAAACGAAAGCGAAAACACCGACCGCGGGGGGTAGCCTGATCATGGCCGCCGTCGTTGTATCGACGCTGCTCTGGGGCGATCTTTACAATCATTATGTGCTCGTCTTGCTCGCTGTGATGAGTTTGTTCGCGTTGGTCGGCTGGTACGACGACTGGCGCAAGATGAAGTATCAAGACACCAAGGGTTTGAGTGGTAAAGTTCGGCTTTTACTCGAGTTTGGTGTCGCCTTCGGTGCGATTTATTGGCTGACCTTGTATGGAATGGATACGCGCATTGATGTGCCGTTTACCTCCTCCTGGCAGCCTGATCTTGGTGTCGTTGGTGCCGTTTTGTTCGGTGGTTTCGTGATCGTAGGAACTGCCAATGCCTGCAATCTAACTGACGGTCTGGATGGGTTGGCTATCGGACCGGTCTTAATCTCCGCTGCGACTTTGTTGGCGCTGGCGTACATTGCGGGAACACCGCTAGGTATTGTCACGGACTGGGGCGCCTCGGGCGCGCCTTCCGGTGTTGGAGATCCAGCCCAAGCTGTTGTTTTAGCGGATTACCTCAAGATTCTTAGGGTCCCTGGTGTTGAAGAAACCGCAGTGGTCGCCGCCGCGTTGCTTGGCGCCGGTATGTCGTTCTTATGGTTTAACGCTCACCCTGCTTCCGTGTTCATGGGGGATACCGGCTCTCTGGGGCTTGGAGGTGCCCTTGGTATGTTGGCTGTGATGACTCGGAAAGAACTCTTTTCAGCGGTCCTTCATGGGTTGTTCTTGTTCAATGCGCTGAGCGTGATCATTCAGGTCTTTTGGTATAAGCGGACAGGTAAACGAGTCTTTCGCATGGCGCCTTTTCATCATCACCTTGAGTTGGGTGGATGGGCGGAGACCAAGGTAGTGATTCGCTGGTGGCTCTTGTCCATTGTGCTCGCCTTAGCTGCTGTCGCTTTGTTGAAGATCCGCTGATGGTTGAATCGGGACGACAAGGCGTCTTGATTGTGGGTTGCGGTCGTAGTGGTCTAGCAGCGGCTCGGCTTCACGTGCGACGGGGCGACCCTCGGCCTTTATGGGTCTACGATGATGATGAGGCAGCGCAACAACGCGCCCAGGAACAAGGCTTTGACGTCTGGTCTGGGGAGAGTGCCGACATCGCGTTTGCTGTCTGGAGCCCTGGGATCCCATTATCGATCGCTCTCGCGTCTGATTTACGTGCAGCCGGGGTATGCCTGGTCTCTGAGTTAAGCTTTGCAGCACCCGATTTGCCACAGTCGATTGTGGTAACGGGTACCAATGGAAAAAGTACAGTTTGTGAACTCATTACTGAGATGATCAGGGCTTCAGGATTGAAGGTCGCGTGCATCGGTAATGTGGGAACGCCCGCCTCTGATATGGCGCTCAATGGAAATCATTATGAGTGGGTAGTGGTTGAGTGTTCGAGTTATCAACTTGAACTCAAACTTGAGCTCGATGTGCGAGCTGCGGTGCTTACCAATTTGGCTCCAGATCACTTAGATCGCTACCCGGGTGTCGAGGACTACTATCTGACTAAATGGTCAATCTTTGAGCAGCTCCATGGGGATGCTGGCGCAGTTTTACCTTATGATTTGACCGCTGTAGATCGTCTCGAGAGGCGAGGTCCCATCGGCGGTCGAGCCTTGCCTGATGCGATGACGGATGTTGCCGAGTGGCAGCGAAGTGACGCGCTCGCCGGTGAAGCCGGTTTGGAAAATTTGGCACAGTCCGCGGCGGTAGCCCGATTTGTCGGCGTTGATACGCCGGTTATGCGCAGGGTCGCCCTTGAGTTTTCGGGATTGCCGCATCGTGCTCAGCGAGTCGGCGAATGGTTAGGTGTTACCTATGTCGATGACAGTAAGGCGACCAATGTCGCTGCGGCGATCGCAAGCTTGCAGCGGGTGGATGGTGATGTGGTGGTGTTGTTGGGTGGTGCCGGCAAAGGTGAGGATTATGCGCTGCTTGCTCAGTGCATTGAAGAGATGGGCGCACAGGCGATTTGCTTTGGCGCCGAAGCGAGCCGTTTAGCCGAGGCAACGGGAGCGCCTCAAGTGGTTGATCTCGCGACGGCGACCGAGTCGGCTCGGCGGCGCCTGCCTGAGGGCGGAACCGTTTTGCTAGCCCCTGCATGTGCGAGTTTTGATGCGTATTCTTCCTATGTTGAGCGCGGAAAGCACTTCGCCGCTTTGGCTTCAGGTCAGGCGCAGTCATGACGAGTCTTGCGCGGACCGAAGAACGGATATGGGGTGATCGATATTTGGTGGTGTCGGCGCTGATTCTGGCGAGTGTGGGGCTGCTGAGTGTGTTCGCAACGACAGGAATTCATGCGGGTGTAGCTGGTCTTCGAAGCCAATCACAGGGTCTTGTTTTGGCGATTTTTGCCTGCATTGTTTTGACGCAGGTGCCGCTCGAAACGCTGCTGCGGTTCGCATTGCCTCTGGCTGCTTTGGCTTTAGCGCTCTTTGTTTTGACCTTGTTTACCGATCTCGGGGTCTTCAAGAATGGTGCGCGCCGTTCGATGAAACTGGGTCCAATTTTTGTCATGCCGGCAGAGTTGGCAAAACCGGCGCTGATGCTTTTGGCTGCACGCATCTTGACGGAATGGAGTGGCTGGAATCGCTGGTATCGAACCCTTTATGGCTCGGTTGCTGGCGGAATTCTTATCTTGATGGTCGCCACCAAGGACTTGGGTACCCCCCTTGTTATTGTGATGACACTTGGTGGGATGTGGTTCCTCTCGGGGGCAAAGTTGCGCCATGTTTTCGCAGTGATCGCAGCCGGTCTAACTGGTGTCGTTGGTCTCATCGCTTGGGCGCCTCATCGAATGCGCTATGTCGCAGCCTGGTTGGATCCGTTTTGCCACGATGCGTCTGCAGAGACCTTGCGCGGCTGCCTGGATGCGAGCGCTGCATTGCGAGCCAGTTATATGGCGATTGCTGACGGCGGATTAACCGGCTTGCCACTCGGCGGTGGTCAGGGTCCTATGCACCTGCTCGAAGGTCACAACGACTTTATCGGCGCTGTGGTCGCTGAGCAGTTCGGCTTGGTTGGTTTTGGCGTTCTTACCCTGCTCTTCATCTTGATTATCGCTCGTTCGTTGCGTCTCGCTCATCTCGCCGACTCGCCCGACTTTGGCTTGGTCGCCGCAGGCTGTGGTCTGGTGATCGGATTGCAAGGTTTGGTTCATTTGGCGGTCGTTTCTGGGGCGGTTCCACCTAAGGGACTGACCTTGCCATTGGTGAGCGTTGGGACGTCAAGTTTAGTGGCGACGGGGATCTTGCTTGGGATGCTTTTGCGTCTTGGTCGCGAGCAAGCCTGGAGTGATCGATGAAGCGCTTATTGCTCGCTGGCGGTGGTACTGGTGGGCACCTGTTCCCTGCAATGGCGGTTGGCGAAGCTTGGCGCGACGCTTTTGGCAATGACGCTGAATTATTGTTTGTTGGCACAGCGGACCGAATTGAAGCTCGGGTTGTTCCTGAGGCAGGTGAGCGTTTCGAGGCGATTGAAGTGTCTGGAATTGTCGGACTGCGAGGGTGGCGTAAGGCCCTTGGTTTGCTTCGCCTGCCGATGGCTTTATTTCAGGCGATAGCGATTGTTCGACAGTTTCGGCCGGATGTCGTGGTTGGAGCCGGTGGCTTTGCGAGCGGGCCGACGGTACTTGCTGCGTGGTTGCTTCGCGTGCCGACGGCGATTTTAGAGCAAAATGCCATGCCTGGAGTGACGAACCGTATCCTGGGGCGCCTTGTTCGGCGTGTCTTTACTCACTTTTCTGAGTGCGAGTCGTGGTTTGCACCCGGTAAGATTCGACGTTTCGGAAACCCTGTTCGCGCAGCGCAGCTAGCGTCTTTACAAGAGCAAACGGAGCAAGGCCCTCACGAGCGCATTCGCCTTTTGGTCATGGGTGGTTCGCAAGGTTCTAAAGCACTCAATGATCGTTTGCCGCCGGCTATAGCGAACATGCATTTGGAGCAACGATCCCGCATAGAGGTGGTTCATCAATGTGGCCGCCAGGGCAATGTTCAAGCGATCAGCGATCACTACCAAGAGGCGGGCGTCGAGGCTGAAGTCGTTGAGTTTATGACCAACATGTCGGCGCGTTATGCTTGGGCAGACCTTTGTATCTGTCGAAGCGGAGCCATGACCGTTACCGAGATGGCAATAGCGGGTAAGCCAGCCATCTTTGTTCCTTTCCCTCAGGCAACGCATGATCATCAGACTCATAACGCGTTGGAATTGGTGCGTGAAAAAGCAGCGCTGTTAATTCCTCAAAAAGATCTCAATTCAAGGCTTGGCCAGACCCTTGTGGATCTGTTAAGAGACCGCGCCATCTTGCAGGCGATGGGTCAGGCAGCACGTTCGGTCGCTAAACCGCAAGCCGCACGTAAAATTGTTGATGAATTGGCCGATCTATGTGGTGTGGGGAGTGATGTCGCATGGGCCTGAGACGTAAAGTAAGGCGAGTCCACTTTGTGGGGATTGGCGGTATCGGTCAAAGTGGGATTGCTGAGGTCCTCTACGCGCAAGACTTTGAGGTGACCGGTTCGGATATGCGCGAGAGCGCTAATGTGCAGCGCTTGCGCACCAAAGGATTGGTGGTGACCGTTCCGCACGCTGCCCCTGCTGTTGAGGGTGCATGCGTTTGCGTTGTCAGCACAGCGATTCCTGAATCGAACCCGGAGGTTGTACGCGCCAAAGCGCTGGGTATCCCGGTCATTCGACGAGCAGAGATGCTTGCTGAGTTGCTGCGATTGCAAAGTGGTGTGTGCATCGCTGGTCAGCATGGAAAGACGACGACCACGTCGATGGTTGCCGATGTTTTTACCCATGGTGGCGCTGACCCGACGGTCATCAACGGTGGCGTGTTAGCTAGCTTGGGCAGCAACGCTCGCTTTGGAAAAGGTAGTTATCTGATCTGTGAGGCTGATGAGAGCGACGGGAGCTTTCTGACGCTCTCTCCTGCCTATGCGGTGATTACTAATCTCGAAGGCGCCGATCATCTTGAGACCTGGCCCGGTGGGATGCCCGCCATCAAAGAAGCATTTCTGAATTTTGCCAATTCGGTCCCGTTTTACGGTTTGGTTATCTTGTGTCACGACGATGAGCATTTGCGCGACATGCTCCCGGGTCTCAAGCGTCGTTATGTGACCTATGGGGTGTCGGCGAGCGCTGATTATCGAGCCGATGCGATTCATCACAATGATGGCTGTGTGTGTTTCACCGTATTTATCCACGGTGAGTATAAGGGCGATGTCAAATTGCCGCTGCCGGGCCGTCACAATGTGCTCAATGCGCTGGCAGCCGTCGCCGCAGCCGATGAGTTTGGCATTCCATTTGAGCGTATTCGCGAAGCACTCGAGAGCTTTCGTGGAGTCGGCCGACGGTTTGAAATTGCCGGTACGTTTGGCGGCGTCACTGTGGTCCATGATTATGGTCATCACCCGACTGAGATCGCCGCGGTTTTAGGCGCCGCTAAGCAAGCCTGGCCTGAGCGCCCTATTCGGGTTTTATTTCAGCCGCATCGTTGGTCGCGTTTGCGTGATCAATGGCAAGCATTTGGTGCATGTTTTGATTTGGCGTCCGATGTCGTGGTCTGTGAGGTTTATGCGGCCAGCGAATTACCCATCGAGGGTTATTCGGAGGAGCGTTTTGCTCGGGAAGCTACGGCGCACGGGCATCATAGCGTTCGCTTTGTGGGGGATGCTGAAACCTCTGCTCGGCAGCTTGCGCTCGATGCTCAGTCTGGTGATGTGATTTTGATTTTTGGCGCTGGCGATATTGATCGTCAGGTCCCGTTAATTTGTGATGTATTGGAGGCTTCAGCGTGAGCCATGCAGAGCGCTTAGCGCAGACAATTCTACCCACTCATGATTGGGCGACGGCGCTGCAGCGGCAGTTGGGTCATCGCGTTCAAAGGGGAATTGCACTCAGTCATTACAGCAGCATCGGAATCGGTGGTCCGGCGACGTTGTTTGGTCGAGCTTCGACAAGCGATGAACTGGCACAGATGATTCTCTTGGGTCAGCGCGACCGGGTTGAAATGCTGATTCTTGATGATGGTCGTCGGTTATTGGTTGGGGACTGGGGTTTTGAAGGCTTTGCGATTCGACTTGAGGGTCAACTCAACAGCTTGAAACCCGTAGCTGGCGGTTTGGCTGCTGGTGGAGCCTGCACAGTGGGTCGCGTCCTCGAGGCTTGTCTGGCGGCGCGGATCGATTGTTCGCCATTTGCGGATTTGCAGGGTCAGATTGGCGCTGCTCTTCTAAGAGCCGATCCCCTTAAGAAAGACCGCATGAGTGTCTTGATTGTTGGTGTCGAGTTTGTCGATTGGGAAGGACGCAAGCGCACCGTAACCGCGCTGCAGGATCTACCTGATGAGGTCGCGGCAATTACTCGTGTGATGCTTCGGGGCCCGGCGATTCTGAATGCTGATGATATTGCCGACCGCATTGAAGCGCGGCGTCTGCTGTTGCAGAGTCGAACACCTCGGTACCAGCACTTGGGCGCCGCTTTGCGCCTGTCGGACGGCAGTAGCGCAGCCAGCGCGGTCCTGCAGGTCGGTTTAGCTGGACTATCGATGGGTCAGGTTGGGATTCCCAAAGCTCGTCCTGACACCATTGTCAATCTGGGCGGAGCTACCGCCCGAGAGGTCCTGGACTTAGTCGATTGTGTCGCAGCGAGGTTGTATGGACGGCTGGGCGTGGTGCTGGACCCAGACCTTCGAATTGTCGGGAGTCTCTAATGAGCAAGCATCCGACCTTGTGGGCACGCGCCGCAGAAGACCGTCGTTGGACGACCGTCTTTTTGGCATTGCTTTGTATTGGTCTGCTCGCTTGGACTTTTCGTGTGGCGGTTGGTGGAGCACTGTTTCGTCTTCAAGAGATTGAAGTCGTTGGCGTTGATCAAGACGATGCTGAGTTGGTTCGCCTGTATGTGGCTGAACCGAAAGGTCAATACTTGTGGCGAATTCAAGAGACCCGCGTCGCTCAAAGGGTGCGATTGATTCCATGGGCGCGTGCGGTACGGGTAAACAAGGTATGGCCTGATCGAATGCGAGTCACTGTTCGTCGGGACCGTCCTGCCGCTCAAGCACTCGTCGAGGGGCGACTCGTCGATTTATCCGCGCATGGACGAATGATTGGTTTACGTCAGGTGGTTTCGGAGCAGCCCCTTGTACAGGGTGTTCATGACGATGCCTCTCGCAAGATGGCGATGGCTGCTCGACGGAGTTTCAATGCCGTACGTTCTGAAGACGAACTTTCTGAGTTGCGCGTTCATGACCTGGGCGTATCGGTCTATGATCGGCAGGGTATCGAGTATCGCTTAGGGCGAGATCGATTCGAGAGTCGGCTCAAGAAGGCTGAGCGTGTGCGTCAAGGTTTGCTCAAGCGCAGAGTGCGCTTTAATCGAATGATTTTGGACGATGAGCGCCACCCAAATCGGGTCGTGGTCAGACGTGGATCATAAGGGGTATAGTCATGCATTTCGATGATCTCTTTGTGAGTTTGGATGTCGGTTCAAGTAAGGTCGTTGCCACAGTTTGTGGTGAGGTCGAAGGTGATGACCGCTTGCACGTGCTAGCCAGCGCTTCAGTGCCGAGCGATGGACTCAGGCGTGGCATCGTGATTGATATTCAGCGTACCGCCAACGCGATTCGTCGAGCGATTGAGGAGGCCGAGGTTCAAGCAGGCGTCGATATTGATTCGGCCACCGTCGGCGTCGCTAACAGTAATATTCGCAGTTTGAATTCCGAAGGGGTGGTTGCGGTGCGAGGCGCAGCGATTACGCCAGCCGATGTTCGCCGCTGTATTGAGGCAGCGAAGACGCAAGCGATCCCAGCGGATCGCGAGGTGAT
>CACGMS010000042.1 GCA_902574205.1 uncultured Candidatus Hydrogenedens sp.
TCGACTGATAGTTGTACTGACGCGTGCAAGGTTGCCGTCTGCGGTGATGGAACCTTGCGCGCCGATATTGAAGATCCAGCGATCGCCGAATTTGAGGCTTGTGACGACGGCAACACCGATGAGGACGACGCCTGTCTGAACAACTGTCGAACCGCTCGATGCGGTGATGGTATTGTTCGCACGGATCTCGGCGAGATGGATCCTGATTTCGAGGCATGCGACGATGGTAATAATCGAGACGATGATGCGTGCAATCAATGCCGCCCTGCGCGTTGCGGTGATGGTCAGATTCGCACCGACCTACTTGAAGGCGATCCAGACTATGAAGCGTGCGACGACGGGAACACCGATGACGAGGACCAATGCTTGAGCAACTGTCAACTGGCTCGCTGCGGTGATGGTGTTGTTGGACCAGGTGAAGGCTGCGACGACGGAAACGATGACCCGACCGATGGCTGTAACGCCTGTGTTCCAGCCACTTGCGGAGATGGCGTCGTTCAAGAGGGTGAGTTCTGCGATGACGGCAACGATGAGGACACGGACGCGTGCGTCAGCACCTGCGCCCCGGCTCGCTGCGGTGACGGTATTGTTTGGGTAGATCGTGAGCGTTGCGATGACGGCAACGCCGATGAGCTCGATGCTTGCCGGAACAACTGCTCGCTTGCACGCTGCGGTGATGGTGTGCACCGACGAGATCTCACCCCTGAACAAGACGGTTTCGAAGAATGTGATGATGGCAACGACGTATTCGGCGATGGTTGCTCGCCTACGTGTCAATCCGAACGCTGTGGCAATGGCCGGATCGACGATGGGGAAGACTGCGATGATGGCAACGACAGTGACGCCGACAATTGCACCAGTTCGTGTCGCACAGCGCGCTGCGGAGACGGTATTTTACGGATTGGCGAAGAACAATGCGATGACGGAAACAACAGCAATGTCGATGCCTGTACCACCGATTGTACCATCGCCCGGTGCGGCGATGGGCATATCTGGCAGGACCGTGAGTTTTGCGACGACGGGAACCGTATCGACACCGATGCCTGCTCCAACCGCTGCGAGGCGGCTCGCTGCGGCGATGGTATTACGCGCCTCGATCTTGCTGCAGGCGATCCTGGCTATGAAGACTGCGATGATGGAAACGGCTTCAATGGTGATGCATGCCTAAATAGTTGTCGTGCCTCATTTTGCGGCGATGGGGTCCGTCGTTTGGACGTACAAGAAGGTGAAGCGGGATTTGAAGAATGTGATGATGGTAACCCGATCGATGATGACGGTTGTGATTCACAATGTCAGCGCGCAACGTGTGGTAATGGCCGTGTTGATCCAGGCGAAGAATGTGACGACGGAAACCGGATCAACGGCGATGGCTGTCTCATCACCTGTCAAACTGCGCGCTGCGGCGACGGTGTGCTTCATTTAGGCGAAGAACAATGTGATGATGGGAACAACCTTCAAACCGATAACTGCCTGATCGATTGCACCGTTGCGCGTTGCGGCGATGGACATGTGCGCGATGGTATCGAAACCTGCGATGATGGAAATGCGCGCGATGATGATGCCTGCCGGATGAACTGCCAAACGGCTCGCTGCGGCGATGGCATTCAACGCCAAGACATCGCTCAGGGCGACCCAGGCTTTGAAGCCTGCGATGACGGCAACGCGGACAATGGCGATGCCTGCCTAACCAACTGTCTCGCCGCCGCTTGCGGTGATGGAGCCGTTCATCGAGGTGTCGAAGACTGTGATGATGGAAACAACGAACAAACCGATGCCTGCCTCAGGGATTGCAGTTTGGCACGTTGCGGCGACGGTCATGTTCACAACGGACAAGAAGAATGTGATGATGCCAACGAAGTCGACAACGATGCCTGCCGCAACACCTGCAGAACGGCAACTTGCGGCGATGGTGTTACCCGAGTCGATCTCGGTGAAGACGAAAACGGCTACGAAGCATGCGATGACGGCAACAACAATGACGCCGATGGGTGCCGAGACCGATGCATTGCTGCACGATGCGGAGATGGTATACCGCGTGATGACCTACAAGCTGGCGAAGCGGGCTATGAGGGTTGCGATGATGGTAACGAGGCTAACGATGACGCCTGCTTAAACAGCTGTGCCTCAGCACGTTGCGGCGACGGCGTACGCCGAACCGATCTTCAAGCCGGCGATGCCGGCTATGAAAGTTGTGATGATGGAAATGGAATCGCCGATGACGGCTGCGCCGATTGCGAACTCGGCTATGGCAACGGTAGTGGCGGTGATCTGGTGCTCAATAATGCGCGTCAAATCAATACAGCTCGCGCGGCCGTTCGAGGCACCACCGCCACCGACCAAATCACACTGAGTTCAATTTCGGGAACCTTTGCGGTCGGTCAGCTCCTCGTCCTGCATCAAACGCAAAGCGGCAATGGATCCGTCGGTCACTTTGAGTTTGTACGTATCCAAGCCGTGCAAGATGCGGTTGTAACCACCGACCGCAACCTCACGCACACCTACCGAATCGACGACGGCAGAAAAGCCCAGGCGGTCGTCGTAGCAGAGTACGCCTCGGTCGATATTCAAAACAACGGCCGACTCCATGCACCCGCTTGGGACGGCACGAAAGGCGGGCTGCTCGCCATCGCCGTGCGGGGGCCACTGCGCGTCCGTAGTGGCGGCACGATCGATATGAATAACGCGGGTTACCGTGGTCGTCATCACGGGGGTGGCTATCGCTGCAACCAAGGCTATCGAGGCGAATCCCAACTGGGCGTACCCGGAATAGGTCAGGCACCCTATGGTATGGGTGGTGGCGGCGGCGGTGCTGGTCAAGATGACGCCAGTGGAGGCGGTGGCGGACACGGCGCCACGGGATCAAACGGCGCCAATGGTGTAAGCTGCGGCACCTGCCGACAAGCGTGCCCGATTCCTGGTGGCCGAGGAGGAGCGATCGCAGCAGACGACTTACGTTCAACGATTCTCTTTGGTGGTTCTGGTGGCGAAGGTGGCGCCGACGAAGACGGTTGCCACCCTGGACGAGGCGGTAACGGTGGCGGCATTATCATCGCCCATGCGTCGTCTGTTCAGATCGAGGGTACGGTCCAAGCCAATGGGCAAAGCGGTAGCGGTGGCAACAGCGGCGGCTGCGGAAGAGGCTGTGGTATGGGTGGCGGTGGCGGTGGTGCCGGCGGCTCCGTGCGGCTGGCTTCGGCGACGTCCACAGTGATCGGTACCAATCGACTTACAGTCGCTGGCGGCGGCGGTGGCCGCGCGACCTGCAGTGCTCGTGGAGGGTCGGGCGCAGTCGGACGCATTGGCATTCACACCAATGAACTGTCCGGAACGACTAGTCCAGCCTTGGTTCGGCTCGCTGATTAAGAGTCTCGCAAAAGATCAATCAGGTCTGACTTTTTGATGCGACGGGTGAACTTGATCCCACGGCGCCTCGCCTCGTCTTTGAGCGCAACAACAGTCATGGTGCTCAATGGATCCGTGGCACCAACGATAGGCGGTTGCCATGCCGGGGCGGGAATGGCCTTGGGTGTATACAACATCCGAAAAGGTAAGCGCTGAACTAATTCATCGGCTAAGCCATCCGCAACGGCACGCGCTAAACCCACAATCGCCTGCGCCTGATCAAGCGGCCCACCGGGCTTGTAGAACTGTTCAATCGCTTCCGCACCCCGTGCTTCGAGTTCACCATGCAAACGGGATAACCCTGATAATCGTTTGAGCATTGCGCGGACCTCCTTGATAAAAATCTACGGCCCATAGGACGCGAATCTTTACGAAAAGACCTTCACAATGCGAATCAAACCAGGCGTTGGTCGTCCAATGACTAACCTTGGAGATGCTCATGCGCACACTCATCGTGCTTAGCTTGATCTTATCCTCACCTGCATTTGCGCTTGATGCCATGCCCGGTGAGGATCGCTTTTCGAGTCTGCTCAACATGCAGGAACAAAGCGTAGGCGGCGGCTTAGGCTTTACCAAAATCGACGACACCTACTTCTTACAACTCAAACCTCGATTTTCCCTGAGTCTAGGTGCGATCGGTGTCGGCGTTGAGCTCCCCCTCAATGTTCGAATTTATCCGCGCGAAGGTTCCGATGAAGATCATTTCGGACTGTTGCGTAAAGAGGACTGGGACGAAGACCTCGAGTGGCTCAAAATCATTCGCCACGTGCGTTTAGGAAAAAAGGGATCACAGCTGTACTTGCGCTATGGCGAACTCGCCGGTGACATCGGCCACGGAACCATTGTTGGTCGGTACATGAACAACGTGGACATCAACACCTTTCGAGCGGGCGCTCAATTTGACGTCAATACCAAATGGGGCGGCTTTGAAACGCTCGTCGGTGATGTCGATGACCTGGGGCGCGAGACACAAGATAGTAAAATGGTCGCCTTACGTATGTACTCAAAACCCTATGCCTGGGCCACTGGTGGCAAAGATTCGATTCTCAATCGACTTCGGGTAGGCATCAGCTGGGCAGCGGATATCAACGCACCGACCGCGCTCGGCACAAGCGCTCCCGAAGATACAGACCCCACGGTGACCGCCACGCAAAAGGCTGTCGTTTATGGCGCTGACGTCGATTTACAGGTGATGCAAAATCCCCTGCTCACGCTAACACCCTATATTGATTACAATCGCACCGACCGTGGCGGCTGGGGTCTCCACATGGGTGTCATGGGTGTCGCTAAACTCCCGATCGGTCTTGATCTCAAGCTACCCGTCCGCCTCGAATATCGTCGTTTCACGCAAAATTACCTACCCGCCTACTATGGCACCTTTTACGAGATTGAGCGCTTCGCTTACGCTCGAGACGGCACCGTCATGCCCAAGTGGGCATGGCTGACGGCGCAAGACAAAAATGAGGGCATCAATGGTCTTTATGGTGAAGCCGCTTTTGACTTTCTCAAGCTGGTACAGATCGGTGCAATCTACGAAGCCTACCTCGGTCACAGTTCGAATCTGAACGTCTTCTTCAATGTGCCAGCGCTCAAGATGATTCAGTTCAAAGCCTATTATGCACGTATCAATATTGAAGGGCTCGATGATCTCTTCGTGTTTGACGAACGCAGCTCGGCGGTTGCACAAGCCCGCTACGAGCTCATCAAGAGCGTGTATTTGGTGGCGCGAGCGAGTCGTCGATGGGCGTTTGATCCTGCTGCGAACGCTTACGCACCGACCGATGAATGGAACTTTGGTGCCGAATACAGCCTGAATTTCTAAAGTACCAACACCACGCGGTGCCAGTCGTCATCGTCGAGATCGGACAGCTCATACGCGGCAGCGGACGCTAGAGCTTGCGTGGTTGCTACAGCGGGTTGATGTCCGGCATCAACAAAGGCGTTGTCGATTTCAACCTGACCATCAAAACGACGCGCACGCAGCACGGCGACGGCTTGATGTTCATCACCGAGACGCTGCAAATCAATCGATGTACGCTCTTCAATGCGCTGCATCGAGCCTTGCCACACGCCCGGCGCGTCGACCTGGCGTGCCGCCTCAGCGACCAACAACTGAGCGATCTGCTCGGGAACGCCCTCAGGCCGACCGACCGCCTCAACCTGACCGTCAGCGAACGCTCGAAACACAAATTGAGTCGTGGTCAAGGCAGCGTCTCGAGTGGCTGCATCACCCCGCTTGCGAACGTATCGACCAGCCGCGCAAACACGTCAGGATCCTCAATTGAATCCGGCAATTGATCGCGAAAATGATGATCAGCGAGTTTCTTCCCTGATGCGGTTTCGAACACCGTGCCATCAGGATTCTTCATCAACCCATGAATTCGCTTATCCAGACTCGACCCACCGAACTGCATATCGACCGACGCGTGTCCGAATCGTTCCAAATCCACACGCAAACCCACGCGGTGTCGTCCCGGTAAAGGTCGCCCGTCATCGAGCACTTGGCGAAACCCAATTCTCGCCTCTCCAAACTCGTCGAGTTTTCGCCGAGCAGTGACTTGAAACTCATCACCATCAGCACTCTTTAGGCGCCAGACACGCACGCGGTCGTGATCATTAGGCTTGACGTGAACCTCGGCTTTACCCGCTCGTAAATCAGCCAAACCCTCAAACAACTCCCGCACCATCTCCGCCGCCTGCGAAGCCTCTGAAGCATCGATATTTCCCGCTGCTTTAGCTGTTCCGATACGAGCGATCGAAACCTCCAAGGCTTCATGTACCGCGGCACGCATCGGCTGCGGAAAAACCTCAGCGGCATCGGCGGCAGCGGTCTTGAGTTGGCGCTCAAGCTGAGCCTGCGCGTGATCATTATGATTCGGCGCGCCGATAACATCGAGCGCTGGCTTCGACGAATCAAAGCCATCTGTCATCGGCGTGACCGGAGACTCATGTGCCTGAGTCGGTGTTTGCTCAAACGGTGTGGTCAGAGTTGGTGCGACTTGAGTGGGTCCTTTGATGGTGGTCATGGTGAAACCTTTGGCGGCTCAAAAGCATCACCCTTAGGAATCACCGTCAGCGTCAAATCATCACCGACAAGCGTTCCATCCGGGCGCGCCACATCGTAAGTGATTCGACTCCCAAAGGGCAGTTCAACCGGCGGCTGCATCAAGGCGCCAGGCTCACCGCCTGCACGAACAGCTAACCCCTCGCCCGACAGTGACAGATGATTACCAGTCAAAACCGCATCGCCTTGGAAATCGGCAGGAAGCAGGCGCGAAGGGTCCAACTTGACGCTCGGCCATCCCGGGCGAGCCTGCAGTTTCGCGATCATCTCTTCAGCCGGCGCATGCTCGGTATTTTGGTGATCGTAATTGCGTAACAGATACAAAAAGTTGCTCATATAACGCCGGCCAGTTCGATTCCCGTCCAGCTCACCTGAATCGACAAAGATAAAGGACTCTTCGTTGCGCGCCCGCTTGTTCCCGCTGCCGATCGATCCGCGCGTCCAGTTGCCAGCCCCGGTCATGACTTTGGTCTTTGAACGACCAAAGATCGCCGCTTTTCCGTGCACGGCGTTGTACTGACCCGATTCATTCTGAAACTCGTACACCGGAATTCCGGCTCGCTCGAGATCTTCATCGACCCACGAGTTGCTCGCAAAATGACCGTACATCTCGACGCGGTTTCCTTGTGCGTCTCGACCGTCGCTTTTCTTTCGGTCCGTCACTAACACCACATCGACGCCTCGATCCTTCGCCTCGATCAACTTCTCGGTCAGCTTTTTCTTCGAAGCAGGGTCAATGATGTCTTTCATGTCAAAGACATTGATCAGGATCTGCTCTTGCTCGGCATCGATCCACTCAAAAAGTTTTTCGATTGGGCGAGGGCCAGACTTAGCGGGCGTAAACAGAACGTTAATCGCCTGATCATTGTCCCAGACATTGTCGGTTCGGCGGTGCGCTAAGACATCATCAATCTTCTTTTCATACAGCTCAGCGATGCGGGCGTCGCGGATCACATTGAGGTTTTCATCGTTGCGCGAGGCGCCATCTCCAGGGTTCATGGACCCCGACATCACCAATCGCTCGGATACCCCCGTCTCTGGGTTTTTCCAGTTCAGCACGCGCGCTTTGAGATGCATTAAGTGGTTAGAATCAATCCCCACCAAATGAGCCGCTTCACGCTCGACAAGCGTGGTCTCTTTATCGCTGCGCATCACCTTCAGACCGGCTTCCTCAAACTGTTCATCAACGGTGTTCCACGCCCGCTCAGGTGAAATCTGGTCGGCCTCGATCAACACTCGAACATCGACGCCGTTTTGAGCCGCATCAATCAATCGATTAATGACCGCTTTGCTGCGGAGATTATACACCGCGTAATCGATTCGATAAGGGTTCTCTCCCGCAGGGTAAGTCGTGCTGTCCGAACGCCGAGCGTTGAGCAGCGAATCAAGCGCCGCAAGCTCGGCTTTTTGCGCCGGCTCATAAGGCGTAAAGAAAGGCTCGAAGATCGGTGTGGTTTTGGCTTCAAAGGCATCGGCAGGCGCACCCCGACTTGGCGTGGTTTCTGGCGCATGGTTCAACGGCGTATTGGGCGTCACCGGAGGACGCGTCGGTATACGTGGCATGATCCATCCTTTCGCTGGTTACTTATCGGCTCACAATCTAGGCGGGTGCGTCAAGACCTGGCCTATCCGTGCTGCACGCTTGAGCGCTCCTAAACACCGGGCGAAATAAAGAACTTTTCTCCATGCGCCGCTGGCGAGACTCACGGGTGATCATTGAGACCGGCGAACCGTAAACCAGAAGATCGCGCCATTAGGCTCGCGAGCATCGACCCCTACTCTTCCCCCCATTTGCCCGACCAAATGCTTGACAATCGCCAAGCCCAAACCCGTTCCGCCGAGGTCTCGAGACCGACCTTTATCGACTCGATAAAATCGTTCAAAGACTCGATTTTGTAGTTCAGCAGGAATGCCGGGGCCTTCATCCCAGACCTCTAAACGTAATCGCTTCTTACCGTCGGGTTGAGCCTTCAAAACGATGGCGGTACCTTCATTGGTGTATTTGATCGCGTTCTCAAGCAAGTTGACCAACACCTGTTCGAGCGCGCTTGCGTTCACAAACGCCGTTTGCTCCGCCGGCACATCAATCTCTAAGCGCAGATCTCGCTTCTTCGCTTTGCTCGCTAAACCATCCGCAGCTCGGCGAGCTGCCGCAACAATCGAGACGTCTTCGCGCTCAAGCTCTCGCTGCCCCGCTTCGATTCGAGCGAGATCCAGCAAATCATTGATCAAGCTCGTCACGCGTTCTGCCTGCCGATGCATCGAACTCAGGAACTTTTGCGCCATCTCTTGATCGTCGAGCGCGCCATCCAATAAGGTCTCGGATTGGGCGAGGATAATCGCCACCGGCGTTCGGAGTTCGTGCGACACATTGGCGACAAAGTCGCGCCGCATCCGCTCCACGCGACGCACAGGCGTTAGATCCCTGAGAACAAGGACCTTACCACCCGCTGCAACGGGCGCTGCGCTCACTAAGAACGTTTGCAGCGGCGGACCCATGCGTTCAATTTCTTCGGTCAAGCTCTCCGTCGAATTTACATCAGCTAATGCTTCTAGAGCGGGAAAATTAGCATGCTCCTCGATCGTTCCACCGAGCGCTGACTTGGGCAATTTGAGCATCTTTCGCGCACGGCGATTCATCAATTCGATGCCACCCTGGTGATCAAGTACCATCACGCCTGCATCCATGGCCTGAAGGACCGCGCCAAACCGATCTCGCTCGCCCGCTAGCGAATCCACTAAATCATTAGCTTGTGCCAAAAGAAGGTCCACCGATGCGGTCAATCCTTCGAGGTCATCCGGTGTTCGATTAAGGTCAGGTAATTCTTCTTCATGGTCTTCACCGTGCGCCTTTAGTCGACTCACAACCTTACGAAGTCGACCCGTGATCAAATGCGAACCGAGCGCTGCGAAAATCGCCGATAAAACAAAGGACAACAGCCCAATAGCGAGCAAACGCATCCGTAAATCGGACTGGAGTGCTTCAACTTGGCGTCTTGGTGATGCAGCGATCACAATGCCTTGACCGGCACCATCAACAAACGGCCGAGCCGAGAGAATCAGTCGCTCTTCAAAAGGCCAAAGTGCGCGTTGGCTCGCTCCCCGCCCACGCGCCAAAGCATCTTTGAATTCCAGTTCATCACTAAATGAAGGTGCTTCTTTGATCTGCGGCAGAATGAGGCGACTATCGCCAATGAGTCGCCCTTGACCATTAACCACCAAGACCACGTAGCCAGACTCTCTCGCCAATGAATCAACGACAGGGTCCACGACAAACGGGTCATCGATGTCCGGCAACTGAGCCAACATGGCACGACCGACGCCCGTTAGACTCCACAGTTGATCGGCAACCGCCGACTCAATGCGATCACTCAGCGTTCGCTCAAGAACCAGGCCGGCGAGAAGTCCGACCACCAAGAAGAGCGATAGAAATAAGCTAAAGAGTCGCCCACGAAAACTGAGTCTCACGCTTTGGGTAACTCCGACACAAAACGATAGCCTACCCCGCGCAAAGTCTCGATGTAGGCACTCGCTGCACCGATCTTCTGACGCAGACGTTTAACGTGGGTATCTACGGTTCGGGTCGTGACATCGGCGTCGATACCCCAGACATCGCTCAACAGCCGCTCACGCGTTTGAACACGACCGCGACGCTGCAAAAAGGTGTCGAGCAAACGAAACTCTAAAGCCGTCAAAATAATCTCTTGTTCTTCAACAAAAATACGATGTGCCGAGCGATCAATCTGCAACACGCCAAAGTGCTCTTGGGCATCGGTTTCGGTGGCTCCAGTTGCACCGTCTTGTCGTCTAAGATGGGCGCGCACCCGCAACATCAATTCGCGCACCGAAAACGGCTTGGTCACATAATCATCGGCGCCGACCTCAAAACCGACCACCCGATCAATTTCATCGCCTCGCGCCGTCAACATGATGACAGGAATCCGTTCAAGGTCGGCATCTGCGCGCATGGCTCGGCATACTTCAGTACCACTCATCCCGGGGAGCATCAGATCAAGGAGCACCAGATCAGGGAGCGGGCTCTCGGCGAGCACCTCAAGCGCCTTCTCACCGCTTGAGGCGGTCACAGTGCGATAGCCCTCACGCGCCAAGTTGTACGCGACGATCTGCGCCAGATCCGGCTCATCTTCGACCACAAGCACTGTCTTTTTCATGACTTCTCCTGCGTCGAGTGATTGCCTGAGTCCTGTGACGACCGCGTGACAGCCGGCCGTTGAGCGGTCATGGAACCACTAAGAGATCTAGGCTGTGTACTTAATGCCTTTTTGCGCATCGTCCGAATACAAATTGAGCGTCCAGCCCTCTTCAATACATTCAATCGAATGGATAAAATGGTCATACCCATCGCCCTCGCCGACATGATAAAACCAATCGCCTGCTCGGATCATTCGATCCTCTACCGGCTCAGGAATTCCGTTATTTAGACGATACATCGTCATTCGATACAGGCCGCTCAGCGCGCGATACATCAAGACCGGCGGGTGACCATGAATTGGGGTTACGCACTGCAAACGCCAATGGGCCAGCACGGCTTCAAAGCCAGGTTCGGTCGGTGTGTGCTGCGCGCCGATGACCGTGCGACGATAACACTGCACCACAGGACATTTCAGATGTGCTGGAAATCGATCGTAGTCGATGTGATCCATACGCTTGGATATACGTTCAAAACGATTCGACCAATCGCTACTGTGATCATTCAAAATTTCACAAAAATCAGACCACTCTTGGTCCAAAAGGCCATCTTCACGAAACGACTCACGAGCGACGGGTGTCTTAGCGGAGTGTCCAGGCTCATTACTGTTCATGGAAAACTCAACGACCCCAAAAGGTAGTAAATACGGACAGAATACAGTGTGCAGTTAGCCTAGATTAAACAGGCCGCGACCACCAGTAGGCCAGCAACCCCCCGTTAACTAATTGTCACATACATCGGCGACTTAGGTTTGCAGCGTCCTTGCTTTGCGCGAAGGCAGTAGTCCGAGGAGGGTTGTCCATGACCGATGATGCTTTGGTCCCCAAGGTCTCTCATTTGACCTACGACTCCTACTTGAAGGTTCACGATCTGTTGGATCTTCAAGATCTACAAAGTGACCCTCAGCAGCATGATGAAATGCTCTTTATCATCATTCACCAGGTCTATGAGCTGTGGTTCAAACAAATCTTGCACGAAGTCGATGGAATGCTGGCCTTCATCGATCAGGACAAACCCCTCCCCTTTGTCAAAAGCCTCAAGCGTGTCGTTCGAATTTTAGATGTCCTGGTTCATCAGGTCGATATCCTAGAAACCATGACGCCCATCGAATTTGATCGATTTCGCGCCTTACTCAATCCTGCGAGCGGCTTTCAATCGCACCAATTTCGAGTCGCAGAATACAGTCTGGGTATTCGCGACAAGGTCTATCTCAAGTATCATGAAACCAATCCGGTCGGATTTGCTGCGATGAAGGCAGCGATTGAACGACCGAGTTTGTGGGATCGCGTGGTCGCCTACTTGCATCGAGTCGGTATCAACGTGCCACAAAGTGTCCTTGATCGATCGGTTCAAGAGCCCTGGGAACTCAATGAAGATCTAGCCCGAGAGTTAGGCGCCGTGTACCGACAACTCGATGAGCGGTATCATGTCTACACCATCCTCGAGTCTTTATTGGATCTGGATCAAAAACTCTGCCTTTGGCGCTACCGGCATGTCTCGATGGTTGAACGCATTATCGGAATTACACGCGGGACGGGCGGTACGCACGGCGTCGAATACTTGAGTCGAACCTTGTCCAAGCGCGCCTTTCCAGAAATCTGGGAAGCGCGACAGCACATTATCACCAACCTAGGTGCGCCCGAATGAGCGATCGCAAGCTCTACATCAACGGTGAATTCTGCAGCAGTTCAACGGGGGATACCTTTGCGAACATTAACCCGGCAACGGGTGCGACAAACGGAATCGTCCACGAGGCCAAGGCTGGGGATGTTGATCGCGCAGTACAGGCAGCCAAGGCAGCGCTCAACGGACCATGGGGCACGATGCCCCAAGCCGAGCGCCTCAAATTGCTGGCTGCAGCAGCCGATGGTATCCGCCGCCGCTTCGACGACTTTCTCGCCGCTGAAATTCAAGACACCGGCAAGCCCGTATCTTGGGCGAGCAAAATCGACATCCCTCGCGGCGCTGCAAACCTTCAACTGTTTGCCGATCTCACGCGCAATATCCCCAACGAGAGTTACGTTTCGGATACGCCAGACGGCGGCAAGGCGCTCAATTATGCGGTGCGCCAGCCCTTGGGTGTGGTCGGTGTCATCTGCCCTTGGAACCTCCCTTTATTGCTGATGACTTGGAAGGTTGGACCGGCTTTAGCGGCGGGCAACACCGTGGTCGTCAAACCCTCAGAAGAGACCCCCTCAACCGCCACCTTGCTTGCCGAAGTGATGGATGAAATCGGCATGCCAGCGGGTGTCTATAATGTGGTGCACGGCTTTGGTCCTAACTCGGCTGGACAAGCGCTCGTGCAACATCCCGATGTGGCTGCGATTACCTTCACGGGAGCGAGCGCTACCGGCCAGCGAATTATGGCGGATGCCTCGCCAACGCTCAAACCGTTAAGTTTTGAACTGGGCGGGAAAAACCCAGCTATTGTCTTTGCCGATGCGGACTTTGACGCAGCGGTTGCTGGCACCGTGCGTTCCGCGTTCTCAAACTGCGGACAGGTCTGCTTGTGTTCGGAACGTGTCTACGTTGAGCGTCCGATCTTTGATCGTTTTGTTGCGGCCTTAAAACAGGGTGCGGAAGCTTTGAAATATGGTCCGCCAATAGATGAATCAACGGGCATCGGGCCGCTGATTTCCAAACAGCACCGTGATAAAGTTGTCAGCTATTATGAGTTGGCGCGAGCAGAGGGCGCAACGATTGTCACAGGAGGCGGTGTGCCGAGTCTAGGCGAAGAATGGGATGCTGGTTCCTGGGTCGAGCCCACCATTTTGACGGGGCTCGGGGACGATGCTCGCTGCGTTCGAGAAGAGATCTTTGGACCGGTCTGCCATGTGGCCCCGTTTGATCGTGAAGACGAAGTGATCCGGCGAGCTAATGACACCGAGTATGGTTTATGTGCAGCCGTTTGGACCTCTGATCTTCAACGTGGTCACCGCATCGCCGCAGCGATGGACTGCGGTCTCGTCTGGCTAAACTCCTGGTTTCTACGCGATTTACGCACCCCCTTTGGCGGTACCGGCGCATCTGGAATCGGCCGTGAAGGGGGAATTCATTCCGTCAATTTTTACAGTGAGCTCAAAAATGTCTGCGTCAAACTCTAAAGGAGCTGGAGAAGCCTTTCGATTGATGGACCGTCCGGGCGCTTACGGTCATTACCCGCACGCGCGCCGCGTCGGTGATCTGTTGTTCGTCTCGGGGATGAGTTGTCGCAGAACCGACAACACGCATGCGGGCGTTATTATCCATGAGGATGGTTCTTTTGAAGCCAATATCGAAGAACAAACCGAAGCGCTCTTGCAAAACATGAAAATCATTGTGGAGCGCTGTGGTGGGTCAATGGATCAACTGGTCGATCTGACGACCTTTCTGGTGAGCATGAACGACTTTAAAGGCTACAACACCGTTTACAACCGTTGGTTTGATGCGGAATCAGGGCCGGCTCGAACCACCGTTGCCGTCGCCGAACTTCCCCACCCTCATCTCCTCATTGAGATGAAAGTCATCGTCGCCTTAAACGGTTCGACCAACTAACCCACTGCGCAAACCACGTGGCTTAAGAATCTCGTCTTCCACAGAGGCCATCTTCTGCCGAGCTTCTTCAGGTTCATCATCAAAGCCAAGAAGATGCAAAACACCGTGCGTCAGTAAGACCACCAGCTCATCGCTGAGACTATGACCGTGTTTCATTGCCTGCGCCGACGCTGCATCAACCGAGATCACTACATCACCGAGCGTGGGCGCCCAATCAGGGATAGGCCCATCGAACTGAGGAAAGCTCAGCACATCAGTAGACTGATCCTTGCCACGCCATTCGGCGTTCAATGCCCTTACTTCGAAGTCAGAACATAAGCGAACACTGACTTCAATGGGCTCCGTGCGCGCCTCAGCCGGTACCCAAGCGGCGCAAATGCTCTTCGTCGTCCGGCGTAGTCTCTGGATCATCGACGCTGACGGACGGTTTGGGTGTGTTTTGAGGCTCTCGCTGATGCTGAGTTGAACTCGTGCTGTGCTCACGCCGCTCCTTTGCCGCGGATTCCTGATATTGCGGACGGTGATGATAAATCCCACATAACGTTTTGTGAAAAGCTTGAGCGAGATTATGCAAATCACGAAGCGTTAGATCACACTCATCAAGCTGTCCTTCAGAGAAAATCTTATTGGTAATCTTTTGCACCAACCCGCGTAGCCGGTCAGGGTTTGGATCCGGTAAGCTACGAGCTGCAGCTTCGACGGAATCTGCGATCATCAAAATCGCGCATTCAGCATCTTGGGGCTTCGGTCCCGGATAACGATAATCAGCCTCTTCGACTCGCTCGCCGTCAGCCGCCTGCTCAAGCGCCTTTTTATAAAAGTACGTGATGACACGAGTGCCATGATGCGTGGCGATTCCATCAAGGATTTCCTCCTCAAAGCCATACTTTTTCGCCATCTCCAAACCTTCGGTCACATGCTTGCGAATAATCAACGCCGAGATCGATGGTTTCACTTTGTCATGCGGATTCTCTTTACCCTGGTTTTCAGCGAAATAATCCGGGTAATTCATCTTACCTATATCATGATAATAGGCCATCACTTTGACCAAAGGCGCATTGCGGCCGGTCGCCTTGGCGCCTGCCTCGCTCAGCGCCGCAACCATCATGGAGTGGTGATGCGAACCAGGCGCCTTCATGGCGAGCTCTCGCAAGACGGGATGCTCCATCGTCGCCAGCTCAGCCATGCGCAGATTGGTCATGTACTTGAGCGTCCACTCGATGCCCGGTGTACCGGCTGGAATAACCATCGCCGTGATCAAGCCACCAAAAATGGCGGTCAAACCCTCGTAACCCATCTCTTGACTCACTGCTCCGGAAACCAAGAGTGAATACCCGAGGGTGCAGAGCCATCCAGCTAAGCCAGCAGCAATGCCTGCTCGCAAAAACTCAGCTCGACGGTGAGCACCCGCAATCAAGGACGAGCCGACAAAACCTGCGATGGCGATCGGAATCGACGCGCCGACTTCTCCATGCAACGTGTAGGCTAACAGCGGTGAGCTCACGACCACAAAGACTAGAGTCGATGCGCCGCTCAGCACGAAGCCGATCACTAAAGCGCCAGCGCTCACAGGAACCAAGGGCCGCAAAACAGATAGCGAGAGCGAAGGATACTGCGCCGCCACACTCTCGACGATCGATGAACCCACAGAACATAAAACCATCATGCCGACTAAGGTCAGCACCATAAACGCCAGGTCGCGCGCATCGGGCTGATAGCGACTGATGTGACGTCGAACAAACCAGTGGACGCAGATCACCAGAAGCATAATCAGTAAACCAGCACCAAGCGCAGTCAACCAAGCTGAAACTGCCGAACTTTCGTTCAACGCTTGCAGTAAGGCGACATGCGCTTGCGTGATCGTATCCCCCTCGCGCAGCAAAACCTCGCCCCGGCTCACAGGGACCACAACCAGCGGAATACGCTGAGCTGCGCTCTCACGCTCTTGTCGAGTCGCCGCCGCATTAAAGCTCGCCGTAGGTACCACCATACGCCCAAGCAATTCGACAACTGCAGCTCGAGACCGACTGCTCACGCGTTCGATCTTTGCCCTATTCGCTAGACGGTCAAGTCGAGCACCAACCACCTCGGCAACCTGTAAACGAAGAGCTCGCAGATCATCCAATGCCTCGACAGAAAGCCGTTTATCATCAACACCAGCGCTTGATCGTAAGACAATACCGTTCGGCGCTCGTTGGCTAACCAGTTTGCGCTCGGCAACGACCGGACGACGATACACCGCATGAAGCATTTCGCTCAGCGCATCGGCCACCGGTCGGTTGTATCCCAGCGGGTCGAGCCCATCGAAATCCACGCGAACTTCAGCGATGCCCAAACCACGCATGGCGGTCAGCTGCGCTCGCTTACGGCGTGTGTTGATCGTATCCAGTTCATCAAGGGCGCTTGGATCCGCACCCTTGTCCAGCTTCTCTTGCAGGTCTTGGCGGGCTTGATCGATGCTGTTCATCTCGATCGCCAAGACCGAATACGCCTCACGAATTAGTCGTGTCTGTCGTGCAACGAGGTCCGGTTCATAGTCATAGACCGCCTCCACCTTACGTTGCGCATCCTCGCGGCGTCGCTCCGTTTCTACGCGGTCGGGAATCCGCAGCGACCGCCATGCTCGAACCTCGCGACGCGCCTGCTCACCCGCCGGCGGAATCTGGACTTTTGCGCTGGTTAAGTCAGGACGCATGGCCAGCGTCCCACCCACAACCAAAAAGATCAGCAGTACAGAAATAATCCGCGGTGTAGGCTCAGCGCCACGGCGGCGCAAATCGGAGAGCATAACAACCCCTATCCAGATCGACTCAACAGATACCGCCCTTTGGGCGATGGCGCCAGTTCGCGCGCACAGTGCTTTTGAGCAAGCCCTCATTCACTCGATTGACTGCTCAACCTTCGCGAGAGAATAAGGCAAGTTGACCTAAGAGTGACACTGCTCCACATCAGCCGCGTGGAGAGCCCTAAATCATGACCACCGGCAAAAAATTTGAAGCACTCATCGAGATCATGGACCAACTGAGAGATCCGGGCGGGTGCCCATGGGACCAAAAGCAAACCATGGAGAGTCTTCAACCCTATTTGATCGAAGAGGCTTACGAATGCCTCGATGCCATGGAACGAGGTCAGCGCGATGAACAATGCGATGAACTCGGTGACCTTCTCTTGCAGATCGTTTTTCAAAGTCGACTAGCGAGCGAAGAAGGTAGCTTTGTGATCGAC
>CACGMS010000043.1 GCA_902574205.1 uncultured Candidatus Hydrogenedens sp.
CACTATTGGCTCGCTGGTCGAATTGGCGCTGGTTTAATTGAACTGGGTGACCATAAAAAAGGTAAAGAACTCGTCAACAAAGCCGTCGAATTCTTTAGAACTACTCATTCTGCAGAGTACGGGTTTGTCCTGAGCGCTCGCAGTCATGCCCACCTGCTCGGCAACGACCTTGAACAGGCTCAAATAGATTACCACAAAGCTCAGGAGCACAAACCGTACATGACGGACGGCGTCTTGAGACGCCTACACGGGATGCGACTTTGGCACGCTCTGGGTGATCAGAGCGCAGCCATAGACTGTACGCGACAAGCGATCAATTTGGCTCAAGAGATGGGCTGTGGTCTGGGCACAGCGCTCTATGAGCGAGTGACTCGATTGAGCACAGAACTCAACATCAACCCATAGAGCCGGGATGCACTGCTCAAGCTAGGGCAAACACGCCGCTAAATCGTTGCTGTTGATCCAGCGCATCAGCGGCGCCAAATCGACTTGACTGAACGGCTGGTTCGGAGGGGGCGGCATACGGCTGCCCACCTCACCAGCATCCGCACGCGGAAACATGTCCTGGAAACCCAACAGTTTGGCATAAAGATACGAGCCCTGCGGATTGCGCGGCGACACCAAATCAAGACCTGAAACGCCTGCTACGTTCACTAAACTGTCATGCAAGGTTCTTGGAGTGGTATGATCAATGGTCACCCCGCCGGAATTCCCGTGGCAGTTGGTGCACATCTGAAACATGCGCGCGTTCCATAGGTCACAGATCGTCGTTTGCTGCATGCCAACATCCAAACCAAAGTTCACCTCAGGTCGGCTCACGTCAGGCCAACGAGGAGTATCATTGATCATTGTATCAGGGCGTGGACCACTATCCCAAATCTCAATCGGTCCATCCCATCCTGGAGGCCGCGTATCGCCGAAAATAATAAACACATCTGTGTTACCAGCTTCAAAGATCAAACCTTGATCGGGGCGAGGCCCGGCATCACCAATCATATCGCCTATATCGGGCGGTGGGCCCGCATCGGCGTTCCCTGCCTCAGGCATCGGCGGCATACCTAAATCCGGTAACCCGCCCTCTGGCGGACCCTGTGAAAAGCCATCCGGACTGCCGATAATACCGCCGTCTTGACCCATCATTCCCGCATCATTAGGACCTGCATCATTAAGTACCGGACGCCGACAATTCACACAATTTTCGAACTCGTCACATTCCTCAAAGGCTTCGTTATCCTGCGGCAGATCGAGACGTAAATACCCATCGCCACAACTCGCGCTCTGACAGTGATTTAAGCATGCATCACTCTGGTTTAAGTTGCCATCGTCGCATTCTTCAAAATCTTCAGCGCCGACTTCAAGGTCACCGCGCGGGACACCATCGCCACAACGCGCATCGCTGCAATTGTTCAAGCACGCATCCGTGTTGACCTCATTGCCATCATCGCAGGTCTCAAGTCCTTGACGAATAACGCCATCACCGCAGCGTGCGATTAAACACAAATGAGTGCAGCTATCGCTCCGAATGATGTTCCCGTCATCGCAACTCTCATATCCGGGCTCACCCTCGGGTAAATCATTGCGTAAAATACCATCGCCGCAGGCTGCAGCAATGCAGTTTGAACGACAGCCATCTCGATCATTTCGATTACCATCATCGCAACCTTCATAGTCTTCATGATCCTCAGCTAAATCCGTGCGGCGTACACCGTCTCCGCAGGTCGCAAAGCGACATGCGTTCGTACACGCATCATCATCAGCTGGATTACGGTCATCGCAATCCTCGACGCCGACGCGCACGTAACCATCGCCGCAACTCGCAGCCAAACAGCCACTTGTACAGCCATCGGTATCACTGCGGTTTCCATCATCGCAGGCTTCATACCCACCTTGTCCCTGTTGCAAATCCCCGCGCAAAACCCCGTCGCCACACGTTGCGTTCAGACAACTGTTCAAACAGGCGTCGGTATTGTCCGCGTTGCCATCGTCACATTCCTCATCATTTTGCACAAAGCCATCACCGCAACCGGGCAAGGCACAGCGGTTGGTACAACCATCATCGTTATTTTGGTTACCGTCATCGCACGCCTCACCAGGCCCGACAATTTCATCACCGCAGCGTGAGGTCGAACAGTCGTTCAAGCAGCCATCCGTTTGGACTTGATTACCATCGTCACAGGCCTCCTCGCCACGCTGGACATAACCATCGCCGCAGCGAGCAACTTGGCAGTCACCCACGCAGCCATCACCATCGTCTTCGTTACCGTCATCGCAGGCTTCAAAGCCCTCTTGTCCCGCATTAATGTCCATGCGTCGCTGACCATCACCACACCGTGCGTCAGAGCAATCATTTCGACAGGCATCCGTATCGTTATTATTGCCATCATCGCACGCTTCACCTGGTCCAATGTGTCTATCGCCGCAGCGAGCAGCCTCACATTGATCGGTGCAATTATCGCCGTTGAACCCATTACCATCGTCGCAGACTTCGTAACCTGGCTGCCCTCGAGCAATATCTTCTCGCGGTACGCCATCGCCGCAACGCGCCGTCGCGCACGTGTTCAAACACGCATCCGTCGCCACCTCATTACCGTCGTCGCATTCTTCACGACCTTCCCAAACGAAGTTGTCACCGCAGCGCGCAATCTGACAGGCACTCGTACACGCATCCGTATCGACTTCGTTACCGTCGTCGCACGCTTCATCACCGTCGATCTGACCATTGCCACAGGCTTCGCTACGACAATTGCTGTCGCATCCATCGCCCCCTTCACGGTTACCATCGTCGCAACCTTCCCAAGGCGCTCGATGACCATCGCCGCAAACCGCTAAATTGCATTCATTGGTACACGTATCCATGTTGTTGTCGTTAGCATCATCGCAGACCTCACCGTCTTGAACATAACCATCCCCACAGACTGGGCGACGACACAGCATCGTACAATCATCATCATTGGCCACATTCCCATCATCGCATTCTTCTTCACCTTGTACGGAGCCATCACCGCATTGCGCTGCCCGACAAGCAACGCAACCATTGGCACCACCATCACCAGCGCCTTCACCCGGATCACAAGCTTCCCAAGGCTGAACAATCCCATCACCACATCGCGGTAAAGTGCATGTGTTCGTACACGCGTCATTATTGACGACATTGCCGTCATCGCACGCTTCGTTCGTTTGAACAAAGCCATCACCGCAAGCCGCATTACGGCAAAGAGGTGAGCACGACGCAGTGGCGCTGTTGGAAGGCCCTAAATCACAGTCTTCACCTTCTTGAGTAACGCCATCTCCACAACGTGGTGAACGACAGCTATTGGAGCAGTCATCCGTATCGACAGGATTACCATCATCACAGCCTTCCCAAGGCTGAACCAAACCATCACCGCAAAAGGTAAGCGCACAGACCGATGAACAGCCGTCATCATCGGATGTATTCCCATCATCACACGACTCGCCTTGCTCAACGATCGAATTGCCACAAACCGGATCCACGGGCGCAGGCGGCGTCCGCAGCGAACACGCGATAAAGAGACACGCTAAAGGCAAAAATCGAATCATCGATATGCTCCGGGTTCACGCTCATTTTAGCGAAACGACTGACCAGCGACAAGGTAACCCAAGTCTTAGTAGGTGGCTAGCGCTTGAATTAACTCTTCGGCACTTCTGCGCGCCTTGTTTCGCCAAGCGCTGTCTTTCGGGTAAAATGCTTGCCTCATGGCGGACTTCGCTCCTTCGCGATGCCCCCCATGGTGAACAACCTGATTTTCTAAGACCAGCAAACGCAAAATATCCACCGCTGGGCGGGTTCCATATTCGCAGGTGAGCATAGCGAGTCGATCGCCAAACACCTGCTCAAGTGCTGCCGGAAATCCCCCGCGTATGGCGTAGGCAACACCACCTTCTTGATTCCATGCCTGAACCTTTTTGCCAAACTGAGCACTCAACCGTTCATACAAAGCCGAGTCTGTCGATGCTTCGAGCAAATAGGTCAACTCACCATGAGCACCTAACCCCGAGTGCAAATCGAGCCAAAGGATATCCTTTACCCCTTTAAGGTATCCTGGAAGCACTTCGAGCAGCTTCGCAGGTCCTTCTTCTAATCGGTTTCCGCCCCAAAACAAGCCTTGGGGGTAGTCATACTGCCCGCCAGCGATCGCTTGCTTGAGTGGCTCATAACCATGCCGCAGAATCTGCCAGGCACTGCGCGCTAAAAACTCCACTCGCGAAAATCGGCGCATCGGATTCAAAAGCCCATTGAGGCGTCCATAGTGTTCTGGACTGCCCGCATAGTCCTCTTCGGCCGACAAGAAATTACGATTCAGGTCGACATTCGACTCGTTGACGCGGCGAAACTGAACCATACCCCAAGGATTGATCGCATGAATCAGGAGATAGCGGCATCCCTTAGCTGGCTTTGAAGCCATCAAAAGTCGCTGAGTCGCCGAACCAATATAGCCCTCAACCCCGTGCAAACCCGAACTCATCACCACGCACCGATCACCCTCACCCCAAGAGGCAAAGTCGATCGTCAGTTCAGAGCCATCCTCGGCGCGCTGTCCATCCGCATCAATAATGATCGAATCGACCTCTGCGCCAATCTGTTTCGCCTCAGAGCGAAAAGCTGCCCGCGCAACGGCATAAGACTGTTCAAACACCATAGGGTTTCATCTTCGTTATTCTGAGCGCCGGTACATCCTATGGCAGTGGTGCGGGTTCGCACCCAGCACACGAGACGTTATCGGGCGGATCAGAATCCACCATCTCTCGAATCCAATCGACCAATAAAGTCCCTGACCCATCACCATTGCTATCCACAGTGTATAAATTCTCACGATGAATGATGCAGTGTTCATCACCTGGTGCGATAAATGAACGGAAGTTATCCGCCTCTTGACCGATTCGATAAATCTGATCACGCATCTTGAGTGACCACTGCTCCTCGCCTCCAGAACCACCCATCGTATCGTAATAAAACACCTGATTGTTATCGAAAACGGTGTTGTACTGACTGACGGTCTGACCGCTGTAAAACTTACCCACCTCAGCGTATAAGTCTTTGAGCTCCATCGTATTAATATCGATGGTGTTGGGATCGAGCGCATCAATCCACTCAGGCAAGGTTTCTAATGCCGCCCAAATCGGAAAAGAGTCGCGTAAAAAACTATCGGTGATGATCCCTGCACCGCAATCACCCAGCTGAACGACCTTTGAATCAGGGAAATCACGCATCACATGGGGCGCCCAGCCAATCGATCCGTAGGCACCTGCGCTACAGCCGCCAATAAAAATGGTCTCGGGTTGTGGGACATTCTCTTTGATCCAGCGCAAGGCGACCTCGGCATTGACGGCGCCTTGGTGGTTAAGCTGGAAAGGAGCTGCGCCGTCCTCGGCTGAATACTCAACCACTGAGCGTCCCCAGTGAATATCGCCCGTGCAGTAGGGGATAAACAAATGGTTCCAACCTTGAACTGGGTTGGCATCGTTGCTGTGGTCATAAATACCTCGCTCCGGGTCAGCTCGGCGACAATATCCGCTCGATAAACACTCACTATCATCCGAACATTCGGCATCGCTCGTGCACGTATCGCCAAGCACAATACCTCGAATATCGTCGATATTGTCCTTAAAGATCATGTCTGCGACCGAGCACGTTGGGTAGTTCCAACAGGCTCCACCGCCCTGGAACTCGACAACGAGTTTATTGACCACGCCGGGGCGAAAGAAAAACGCCCACGGCTGACCTCGGGAACAAATCGTATCACCGCCTGGCTCCACCGCATGCCAAGTTTCGCCCTCGAGGTCAGCAATGCTCGGCATGGCGTTGAGTGTGCGACCGGCATCCACTGGTGGTCCCGCATCGAGCGATGAGTCATCACCAAGTTCACAAGCTGCCGACAGACCAACAACCACTACCATTCGAGCAAAATTTCGCACATTAACTCCGTTTCGATACTCCATGTTGAAACACGTTCTAATGCGTCATTCAACTCACTCGTCAAGAATCCGTTTGAGCGCGCAAGGTCACGGCGATTCGAGTACAGCGTGGGACGTCGCTGGGACATCCGGTTGAATCGGCAGCACCATTGACCGCATCACTATCTAGATACAGCTGCGCCTCATGATTCAAACCTGCTGCATCTAAGCGTACTCGAAGTCGAAAACTGATCGATTCACCCGGACCAATTTCCATCGCAGGTTGCCTGACCTCAAAAATGGGGTCGGTGACCGTGAGCGCACTCAAATGGAGTATCGAGTCACCAACATTTTGCAGATCAGTCCAACTTTCCGAAGCACGCCCCGGTGCCAAAACACCGAAATCTAGAATACAATTTTCGGCTTCACCGTTACAACGGAGTGTTCCAAAACCATCTTGCGCTGTTAGCTGAATTCTTGGTCCTGACCCACATGCCTCGCCTTGACATTGCGATTGACCATCGTCCCCCCCACAGCCCACCAAAAGGACGATTAAACCGAAAAAATTGCGCATAGCACCCCCTCATCACAATGCATTATTTTCGACAAGAAATGGCATCGAAAGGCAACGCGGTTTATAGACTAGCCCTATGAACGCGCAGCCAGCCGAACTAAGCAAGACGATTGCTGATCAAAATAGAGCGCTCGCTCAAGCGATGGGTGACCCCGAGTCCAAACCGGCACTGCGCGGGTTGAGTCATAAATACGCAGCGATCATCAGTTTTGCATTTACCGTTGCCGTTTTGTGGCGCGCCGAACCTGGTCTGGATTGGCTCGCTGGATTTATGAGTCTAGGCTCGATTACTGCCCTCTTTGCTGTGTCTGGAGCGTATCACACGATCAACTGGCATCCCGAAGTTCGTGTATGGATGCGGCGTGTCGACCATACCATGATCTTTGTCTGTATTGCCGGCATTTATACGGGGTATGCGCTGCTTTTACTCAAGTCTCCACTCTCACAAAACTTAGTGGCCATCTTTTGGGTAGCGACGGTACTGGGCGGGTTTTTCAAGCTCGTATGGGTGATGGCGCCGCGTCTACTCAGTACGATTTTATACATCGGTGTCAGCTGGTCTGGCATGCTGATTTATAAAGAACTTGAGCGCTGTATCGGCAGTCAACCCATTCAGGCGATGCTTGGCACTGGTATTGTTCTTAGCGTGGGTGCCATCTTCTACGCTCTTGCGTGGCCGGGTAAACACGCCAAATACTTTGGCTACCACGAGATTTTCCACCTTACCGTCATCGGCCATCTCGCCGTCCATCTTTGGGTGGTCGCCGAATTTGCACTGAAAGTGATTTAATACAGCTGTGCACATTGAGCGGCGGTCGCGAAACGGTGGACGACTTCGCTTGCAGACTCGACGCTTCGGACCCCGTCCACACTTTTTCCGGCTTGCCAATAATCTTTGTAATTCATCCCTTTTAGACTCGCCTTTTTGAGTTGGATGATGCTTTTGACCGCATAATACGTGCGCATCCAGTGTTTGGCTTTTCGATGCTTGAGCAACCGACGAGCGAGCCAACCCGTCTCGGTTCCCATACGCTCAATGTAAGGCGTCTTAATTACTGACACAGGGACGCCTGAGATTCGTGTCGTCAACACGATATCCTCCGCCTTAGCCTCAACAATTGCTGATTTGTAGTCGTTGTGTGCTCGACATTCTTGAGTGGCTATAAATCGCGTTCCGAGTTGGACGGCACCGTAGCCTAATTTCAACGCATCGATGTATTGACGCTCATCGCCGACACCACCAGCACACACGAGTGGCACACCCAAGTCAGACATACTTTCAAACAACTCAGCAGGCGACAAAACGCCGGCGTGCCCACCGGCTCTTCCATTGACACAAATCAGTCCATCAACCCCACCATCCAGCGCCTTTAGTGCCCACTTTCGCTCAGTCACATCATGATAAACGACGCCACCAACGGAGTGGACTTTATCCACCACCCAACGCGGGTTTCCGAGCGCGGTAATAAAGAACCGAACCCCCTCTTCAAGAGCGATATCGATCCACCGTTTCATACGCTCTTCATAGGCACTCACGCTTTTTTCGATCAGGGCATTAAAACCGACAGGGTTGGGAGTCATCGAGCGAATCAATCGGATCCCATCGCGCAGATCATGCCCATGAACATAACTCATCGAGATCGGTTGAATCACACCGACCCCACCGGCCCCTGACACAGCTGCGATCAGCTCTGGATTTGAGCACGGATACATCGCACCACAAATCAATGGAACTTCTGCGCCGGTATCGTTGAGAAACTGCTCAATCACGGGGTGTTCTCCGATAAACTGAATGAAGACTCACTCAAAGTATCTGTTAACACCTCATTTAGCCAGTGTGTGACCCGAACAAAATGATCGTCTGGTGCGAGGGGATGCGTCATGAGGCTAATATGGTCGTAATTATGGAGCGCTCCAGAACCCTTACCCAAAATAATGAATGAGGATTCATTCACCCGACATTCCGCCATAAAAGCGCGCACATCCTTGGGCGCTCCCAGCAAGTGGTCATCGACACCCGTGAGCCACAACGAAGGTGGATACTCAAACGCGCAGACCGCAGCGCCGTAATCAAAGCCATCATCGGGGTCTACCCAAGGCCCAGGCGTCACCCAGCGAATACTCGCCATCAGACTTTGATGGGTTTCAATATCCGAACCCAGCCCCAAACGCGCTGCGGGGATATAACCCAACACCCGAGAGACCATCGGCAGTAAAAGCTTCCAGCCAAATTCAACGCGAAACAGACGCTGCCAACTACGTACAGTAATTGAGCGTTTCACCGCAAAATGAACCAAAGCACCGATGCGTGATCTGATCTCAGGGAATCGCGCCAGGCAGCTCATCTGCAAAACCCCGCCCCACGAATGGCTCATCCATACCTGCTTCATCTGCGGACGCCTCGACGCGATAAAGTCTGACGCCGCTGGGAGATCCACGCAAATACTCTCATGCTGACCATGTGCTGAAAAAACTTCAGGTTTAGGCTGACTCAAACCTCGCCCACGAAGATCGAGAACGTAGACATCGTAGCCGAGCCGCTGGAGATATGGTGCGAGACCTTTACCATTGAGCGAATAAAAAATTCGCCCATTTTCAATTGCGCCATGAACCAGAAAGACCGGCAGCCCGTTGCCCGGAAAATGGCGTAAATGCAGCCGAGTATCTGCATCGATAGGTACAAAAAGACTCTGGGCATTCAACAAATAGTTGCTCCACCTGGCGTCGATCACGCGATTGGATTAGATCTTTGTGCATGAAAATGTCCACCAAAGCAGCCTTGTTGATACTCTGTCTCGGTTGCCAAGAGTCTGATGCGCCGACGCCCACGGCGACGCCGACAAGCGACGCCGGCGCGCGCGCCGACGCCACTGCGGCGCTTGATGCGTCGACCGTCTTTCTGCCTGGTTTAGGTGATCAACGAGAAACGGCGGCGCTAAGTTGTGAATCGCTCGCATCAGATCAACCCGATTTGGGCAATGGTGTGTACTGGATCAATCCCGTGGGCGGGTCGATCGATAATGCCTTTGCGGTCTACTGCGACCTCGAAGCTGAAGACGGCCCCTGGACGCTGATCGTCAAAATCGATGGTCATGAAACGACGTTCAAGTACGATGAACCGATCTGGGTGAATCAGTTGCTGATCGATCAAGACAACCCGACTCCAGGAACGGGCGAGATGAAGAATAAGGGTTATCTCTTGCTACCCTTTACCAGCATCCGCATCGGGATGCGCGTGGATGCAGATGAAGAAGAGGGTGATGGTCAAACCCGGTACTTATCGATCGCTATCGAGAGCGATAATATGCGCCAACTCATGGTGCGAGGCGATGAATACTTGACCGAGTTTGGACGCGCTACATGGCGGCAATTGATTCCCCTGACTTCGTTGCAACCGAACTGCAACGCCGAGGGAATTAACGTCCGCCACCGTCTGCGGTTCGGTCTGCTCGGGAACGAACAAGACGACTGCCATACACCGGATTCATTTATCGGAATTGGCAGCGACCGAGACCAAGTCATCGCCGGTAACTTCGCGGTCGGCAGATGGCAAAGTGATCAAGGTGATCGGCGCACCAAAGCCTACGCCGAACTATGGATTAAAAACGCAAAAGCGCTCGAAAGTCGTCTTCCCTGAATCAAGGTTCACAGGCTGGCCGTGTCCGCAGTTCATCAAAGCGATGATAATTGGTGAAGTAGCCCGTGGTCCCACTAAAGCCAATATAACCGCCCTTGAAATCAAGGCCTTCTACGCGCTGATCGATCACCGATTGACCATCAATACTCACACGCACTCGGTCGCGATCGATCACCAACTCGACCTCGTGCCACCGGTTATCTTCGATACTCGGCAGTTCGGCAAAAGCGACATGATTAAACGGATTCCCATCTAAAGTTACCGCCACATGGTTTTGGCGAGTCGGATCGGTATAACGCTGGTCGCCAACCCTTAAGTCATTGTACCAGGTATCAAACTCAACATGAAAAGCCTTTCCTTCAAAATCACCGTAGGGTCCGCCAACTCCATAAGCCAAACCGCCGCCACGGCGAGCGGCTTCAAAAATAGCTCCCAGCGCCTCTGGCGAATCAACATCCCAGATATTCATCGCAAAACCGTCCGCTGCGTCGCTTGGATTAAGGTTGCAAACGCCCGGCTCATCGCACTGACCCGTGCTGATCCGAAAGGCCAAACGGACATCACCAGGCTGGATACTCTCGCTGACCTTATAAATTGCGCCCTTACGTGAGCGCGCATTTCCCGTCAGCTCAAGCCAGCCGCCCGGATCACGCCTCGCATCTCCAAAGCGTTGCCATCCTTCCAAGTCACGCTCAAAATCACCGATCATTTGCCAACCACAAACACCGACGGCAATGGAATCGCGGGCTAAGGGCACATCACCGTCAAGAACCTCGACAATGAGGTCGTGAATACCGAGCTGCGATAACGTCACGCTGCGAAGCACACGACCCATCGGGGAGATTTGATCCCTTCCCAATTCGCCATCAAGAGAGCTACTCCAACGCACGTCCAGACCCGCCAAGTCTTCTCCCAAAACCTCGGCGACGGCATCAAAACGCTCACCGCCCTCAATCGACAAACCATCTTCCGGGCGATTCAATACAATCTCGACACGCCGCTCACTGCCTGCGTCTTCAATCCCTGCCGATCCGGTGTCTTGAACGCCCGCACCCGAGTCCCCCATGGAATTACCCACATCACTGGTCGCAAGTCCGGCGTCACGTGGTTGTGCGAGACACAGCCCACCCCGACAATTCAAGCCCTCGGCGCAAGGCTCAGCAATTCCACAGCGCTCACCCAAACCACCAAACCCGGTCGACGGCTGAACCGGTTCAGAACACGCGATGACTAGAACAAGACCACTTAAAAATCGCATCGTTTGACTCCTAGGGTGGTAAGAAAGCACGGTCTGGCGTCAAATGCTAGAAACGCCGACCAAACACCAATCCCATACGGAACCCTTGATCAGATGCCGGGATAACCAGGTCCAACTCTGCATCAGGAAATCGCGTCTGCGACCAAGCGACTGACGCGCCAAAATTCCATGCATCGTAATCATAAAGACCCAAAATTTGTCCACCGAATCGCGTGCCACCCCATGCAAAATCACCAGTACGGCGCAAAAGCTGCGCCGAATCGAGTTGATCTTCGACATACTGCTCATGAACAAGATCGGTCTGGGCTTGCCGCCAACCGCCTTCGGCAAGGACTACGAGTTGACCTTTATCGGTCACTCGAAAGGCGAACCCAAGCACAGCGTCTAAGCCAAACAAACCCATACCTTCTATGCGAATTCGCTCATTGAGCGCAGGCTCTGTCGCCGTGATCGGATCAACCGGATAGGTCATCGGATCCCAATCATCACCCTCGGGCTGGGCACCCGCACCTCCCAAGTGGATGCATGAGCCAATCACCCACCAGATCCCAGCCAGAGAAGACGGGCTAAACCGCAGGCCTGAAAGCTCCGCTCCAACATGTACATCAGATCGAGGACTCACACCTAAATCACCGAGTGCTAGCCAGTAAGACTTTTGCACTCGCCAACGACGGTTACCCTGACTAGCGGTAATCTGTTCACGAAGAACTTCCGGTGATCGCCCTGTCGACTTCGAGGCATACTCAACCATGCCCTGAATCAAAGACTCGTCGGGCGCCGGCAAATCATCGTTCGGCGCTTGTTCACGAAGTTGATCAAAAGAGCGCTTAGGCACCCCCACACCAGGACTCACACCGGTCAGTTTTAATCCAGCGGCGGGTATGTTTCTAAGTTTTTTGAGCGCTGCTTGCACCTTTGCCGCTAACTGATCAGCATGATCAGCAGAAACAACGACCGCCTGACGTTGAGAAAACAGAAGCGCCGTGATCCCGTTTCGGCGACCCAAGACAATCAACCCGCGACGCACGCCTGGCGATAGGTTTTTGGCCAGTGCTTTAAGATCTTTTCGATCCACGACCCCGTCAAAGAGCCCCGATAACCCATGCTGCGATTCAACCAACTGCACTTGGTGCTGCTGACCTGATTTGAGCTCGACCTCTAAGGCATGTCCGGCATCACCGCTTACTAATTGCAGCTGGTGACGCCCCGCAGGAACGCCTGTGATCGTCACAGGGAGTCCGCCTAAAAACAAACCATCCAAATAGGCATGAGCCCCGGGGATCGCTGAGGTTATAGTCAGCGAAGCCTGTCCCTTGCGTCGCGCTTGACGCCAAGCATACTGTAATTCCGAATTGGACCATGCTTGATCAACCAAGCCTGTTTCTGAGCAGCCAGCGAGACCGCCCAGCATCAAGTTCATCAGCTTCTTTTGAGCATTTTGTGCAAAGGCAGCAGCAGCAGAATAAAACAAGCGACAACTGCGCTGATGGCTTTGCAACAAACGGCTAGGACGACCCAAGTGCAACTGCAAAACACCCTGTGCTCGTTGCGCCGAACGCGCCGATAAACCCAACAACACTTCGAGCTCTAAAGCTTGCTGTTGCGCCAAATCATCCACTGCTGGCCGAGCCCTTTGCACACTTCGCAAACGCCATCCCGCTTGCCGCACGGCTTGTGAGAGTTGAGTGGTCAAGGCTTTGCTTTGATCAGCTGAAACCGGCTCTCCGTGCCAGCCCAAGTAGGACAGGTCCGTCGAGCTGCCAGTCATCTCAAACTCACCAAGCTCAAAATCTGCCAGCAGAAGCGATGCGAGGATCAGTGCACTCATCGCAACCAAACCTCAAGGGTCTCAAACGCTTCAGGTTCGGCCATGCCAGGCGCCTGAATCATCACCGCAGACTCCGATAACCCGCGCTCGCTGTCTCCCAAAATGACCAAACCCGCCTCTCCGAGCGCTGCGCAACCTGTAGGCGTGGCAAAACTCCAATTCCAAGTGTCGTGAGCATGGACAAGCGCCTCCGGACATACTGATGGCTCACCGCCAGGTTCACGCCACGTCAACCGACCCTGCATCGGCTCATCGTTAAGCGAAGGATTCCAAGATGATGCTGAGACCCCACTGATAATCGGCGTGATCCGCACGCCGTCACGCTCAATAAAGAACTCGAGGTCCGCAGAGACTTTACCGAGTGCATTTAGGGGTATGCCAAAGGGATCACTACTCTCGGTTTGTCCAGCCAGACCCTCTGTCCAAGCATGCCATAAAGCCAAGTCTTGGCGGACGAGAATCAAACGAGAAAAACCTCCGCCATCGGTCTGCATGTCGCATGCGACCTGCATGATAGGCATCGGGCGCAAACCATCAAAATCGACCCAATACAAACCGCTTTGCGACCCAGGCTGTGCGGCCAAAATTTGAGCGCAATGATGTCCAACATCTTCAACGCTGGTCCCCGAACCCGTTGGAACGACGTTAGGATAACAGTCGTTCCCACACTCATCGTCCATCTCCTGATTGCCGTCATCACAATACTCATATCCAAAAACGCCAGGCTCGAGATCTGTTCGGGTGTGTCCGTCGCCACAGCGAGCCGGCTGACAATCAGCAACACAACCGTCATCAAAATGGTCGTTGCCATCATCACAAGCCTCGACGCCTTCATGCACTTGACCGTCTCCACAACGAGCAAGTTCACAGTCGACGCAATCATCTCGATCCGACTGATTCCCGTCATCACAGTGTTCAAAACCATCATCCCCAAGCGCTAAATCCGTGCGCACATGACCATCACCACAACGCGCGACACGACAGGTACTCAAGCACCCGTCCGTGTCGTCTAAATTGCCGTCATCGCAGGCTTCGAATTCCGGATCGTGAATCGCCAGGTTGAGGCGTACAAACCCATCGCCACAACGCGCCAGTCGACATCCAGAAACACAGGCATCTGAGTTAGCTTGATTACCATCGTCACAGGGTTCCCAGCGTTGTTGGAGGCCATCACCGCAACGCAAACTCGGGACATAATCTTCGCCGGCGTGATCCGGTTTGAGACACAAGCCACCAACACAGGCATTGCCTTGCGCACAATCCTCACCCTCGCATCGCTCGGTGTAAGCGCTCTGAACTCCACCCCAATCAGCAGGCGATGGGGTGCAGGCAACAGCTACACACAAGACAAAGACAAATCGCCAAAACGGCACCATGGACTGACTCCTCTGTCCGTCTTATGCCCAAGTTCTAGTCTGATGCGCATACGGCAAGACACCGAGCAACCGAACTAAAAAGTTCCCGAAACACCCAACGTCAAGCCCAGTGTCGATTGAGCTCCGACCCCTGTAACGAAGCTTTGAACGCTCCCTAAAACCGTCTGCTGCCATTGCGTCTTTGCCACTAATCGCCAACTGGTTCCCACCAACCGATAGGCGAGGCCTGCCGCGACGCTCACTTCGGGTCCTGCCCACGCGAAACTAATCGAATCCTGAATAGCGACGCCGCTTCCATCGACAGGGAATCCCTCCGAATCGACCGTATATTGCTCATGTTTCAGAATCGATTGATGCGATGCATAACCCAAACCCGCCTGCCCAAGAAGGCGTAGGGTTCCATCACCCAAATCAAATCCAAGTCGACCGATGGCTCGTAATCCATAACTACTTGAAGTCACCACGCGGACGCGCTCCCTGAGCTCAGGATTATCACGCGTGCTCTGCTTGAACGGATTATCCATCGCAGCGAAGTAGGCTCGATCCTCCCAGTCCGCTGGTGTTTGGCCCACAAAGCCTTCCAGGCCAAATGCTCCCCACACCCCCAAGAACGACGTCGGTTGGCGTCGTAAATAGGCAGCTTGCAGCGCAGCACCACTGCCACTACTCAGCCCCAGCGCGCCCAGCGCATGAAACTCCAGGACGTTGTCCGGATCCATGGCGCCCCAAATGCGCATTCTCATATCGCGCTCAGCTCGTGCTTGCAGCTCATCAATCGACAAACCCGTCGCCTCTGACGCCTCTTGCGCCGCTAGGGCTTCCATTTCTGCTGCTAAACTTTCTTCTTCGTCATCGAAGTCAACAACCAGTGGAGGTGCTGGTGTCGGAGCTTGCGGCTTTGACTCCGACTTCGCCGATGGCTTTTTAGCCGGTGCAGCCTTTTGGGTTTTTTTGGCAAAAAGCGGCGCCGCAGGAGCCGGTTTCGGCGCCTGACTTGAGGTAGATGCAGCGCCAGCACTTCGTGCGCCACGTCCAATAGGACCACGCCGGACGGGCCCGCGCGCCATGGTTTCGCCAACCGCTTCCTCAGCTTCTGCTTTCATCAAGCGCCACTTAAGCTCACGCGGCTTGCTGACCACAACATTCAAACCATCGAGTAAGATCGCTTGAGACAACAACGCCCCTTGAAAGTCCTCGGCAAGCGCCCCGATCTGCTCCATCACGGGCGACAAAGCTAAATGAGCGGTCAGAAAGTCAGGATCAAACTTCATCTGCTTGAGCCGAATCGCTCGACCCTTTTTGTCGACAGCGTAAAGCGTCACCCAGATTTGATTGTCTTGTTTCGCAACACCGCCGAAAAGACCCATCTTTGCTTTTTTTCCGTGGCGCTTAAACAAGCGACCAACAACACGTGCGACGTTCGCATCAATTCGGTTATCACGAAGTGTCGAGAGCATGCGCTGCTGGTCTTGACCGCCCATGCCCCGGGTCACGGTCGCCCTGACAGAGACGGCTTCACCCGCATCAATCTGTACTTTCTTACCCCACGGTTTAAACCCTGTACGAAACACCCCCACGAGATGTTCTCCTGCCGGAATACCCTGCAAGGAAAGCGGCGCTTGCCCCAGTTTCCGACCATTGAGGTACACATCACAACCAGGCACATCCGTCGTGACGGTAAGCTGTCCGTTCGCTTCTCGACTCGCAGCCTCTCTGGCTTGCTCCAACAAGGAGTTAAACCGCTTGGTAAAAGTCAAACGACTCTTTTCGAGATCGCTGCGCTCACACGTTCCTGCGAGTCGACGAAGAATCTTTTTCGCTTTGCCCACTTGACCCATAAACAATCGACCTTCGGCGACGATCGCTAAGCTACGACAATACAAATT
>CACGMS010000044.1 GCA_902574205.1 uncultured Candidatus Hydrogenedens sp.
GAACCACCCCAGTGGGGCGATTCTGGCACCGACGAGTTTAGTGAACTGATCGAGCCTGAAGAGTTGCATGATCGAGAAGAGACGAATGCATCCATGATTGCGGCGCTCAATGCTTTAGAGGAAGCTGCTGGAATGGTTGAAGAGGCATCGGGTCTTGGAGACGAGCAGGCCGGTCAGGCAGCTCAAGAATTGGCTTCTGTTGAATTTGAGCCGACAAGCCAACCACCCGCCGAAGTCGTATCGCCCCTAACGCCAGAACAGTGGATCGCCTTACGCGCGGAGATGCGTGATACGGTAGAGGCAATGATCAGCGAGCTTGTACCCGAAATTGCTCAAGCGCTGATCAAGGATGAAATTGCACGTTTGACGCATGGTTTCAGTCCTGCCGGAGATGACGACGGGTCTTGAGTTAACTCGTTCTGGCGCTTTTGGTCGGACTGACGTAGGTGGCCTCCCCCATAGGGGGAGCGATCACGTGACTGCCGAGTTACCCAAACGATATGACCCAGCTGACATCGAACGTGTTTTGTATGACTCTTGGGAGTCTCAAGGCCACTTTGTCGCCGATCCCGAATCAGACAAGCCAGCGTATACGATTGTGCTGCCACCGCCTAATGTGACCGGGTCGCTGCATGTGGGGCATGCCTTGACCGCTGCCGTTCAAGATACATTGATTCGATTCAAGCGAATGACTGGACATGAAGCGCTTTGGTTACCCGGAACAGATCACGCCGGTATCGCCACGCAGATGGTCGTCGAGCGTGATTTGGCGCGTCGTGGTGAGCCGGGTCGAGAAGAACTCGGCCGAGAATCGTTCTTAGATAAGGTTTGGGATTGGAAAGCGACGAATGGCTCACGGATTCAGGAGCAGCATCGAGTGCTTGGTGCAAGTTTGGATTGGTCGCGCGAGCGATTTACGTTGGATGATGGCTTTTCCAAAGCGGTAGCAGAGGCGTTTGTTCAACTCTACGAACAGGGCTTGTTGTACCGTGCTGAACGACTAATTAATTGGAGTCCAGGGCTGAAAACATCATTGTCTGACCTTGAGGTCGACCATCGTGATTCAACAGGTTCATTGTGGCATTTGGCTTATCCCGTCTCGGGGACTGAAGAGCATTTAGTCGTTGCGACGACTCGACCTGAAACGATGCTTGGCGATACGGCGGTTGCTGTCCATCCAGAGGATCCTCGCTATGCGCATTTGATTGGTCAAACCATCGATTTACCGTTGACCGATCGACAGATCCCGATCGTCGGCGATGCGATTTTAGTCGATCTCGAATTTGGTACCGGTGCGGTCAAAGTCACACCCGCTCATGACTTCAACGACTTTGAGACAGGCAAGAGACACAATTTGCCCATGATCAATATTTTGGATGAGGGCGCGCACGTGAGTTTGGATGGCCCTTACCACGGCTTGCATGTTGACGACGCGCGCAGAGCGGTCGTTGCCGATCTCGATGCTTTGGGTTTGTTGGTCAAAATTGAAGATCACGCGCACAGCGTTGGGCATTGTCAGCGCAGTGGTGCAGTCGTTGAACCTCGGTTAAGTTTGCAATGGTTTGTGTCCACCAAGCCCATGGCTGAAAAGGCGATGCACGCGACGCGCAGTGGCGAGACGCAGATTGTACCCAAGCGTTTTGAGGCGACCTGGTACCATTGGATGGAGAACATCCAGGACTGGTGTGTGAGCCGTCAGCTTTGGTGGGGTCACCGAATTCCGGCATGGTACGCGCAAGGTCAGGTCTTCGTTGCGCGTTCTGAGGAGGAGGCTCGAGCGCAGGCTACAGCGGCAGGAATTAATCCGGATGAACTCGAGCAAGATCATGATGTGCTCGATACTTGGTTTAGTTCAGGTTTGTGGCCGATGGGGACGCTGGGCTGGCCTGAGAAGACTGCAAGTCTCGATAAGTTTTACCCCACCGATGTTCTTGAAACCGGGCATGACATTTTATTCTTCTGGGTCGCTCGCATGATGATGATGGGCATTCATTTTACCGGTAAGGCACCGTTTCACACGATTTTCTTGCACGGGATGGTGCGTGATGAGCACGGTCAGAAGATGTCGAAGACCAAAGAGAATGTGATCGATCCCGTCGATATTACGAACGAGTACGGCGCTGATGCGTTGCGGCTTGGTTTGCTGCTGATGGCGGCCCCAGGTCGCGACATTAAATTGAGCATCAAGAGGATTGAAGGTTATCGTAATTTCCTGACTAAAGTGTGGAACGCCACCCGCTTTGCGCAGACCTATCTGGGCGACTGTAAGCCTAGTGACTGGGAGGTCGCTGCAGGAGCGACTGAGCAATGGATTCGTAGTCGTCTTGCAGCGACCCAAGAGACGGTCAAAGAAGCCTTTGACGCCTACAGGCTGGACGAAGCAGGACACGCTATTTATCACTTTGTTTGGCATGAACTCTGCGACTGGTACATCGAACTAGCGAAGCGGCCTTTGCGCGATGGGACCCCTGATGAGCGTGCTGCTGCGCGTGCCGCTTTAGCCGATGCGCTAAGTGGAGCGTTGCGTTTGCTTCATCCATTTTGCCCGTTTGTAACCGATGCGTTGTGGCCTGCGTTGCCCGCATTCATGCGTGAGAGTGAAACCTTAGGTCGGGCTAATTTGAACATTGATGTCAATCGGAATCTAGCGAGCGAAGCGCAGATCGGATTGGCGATCGAAGCTGTCGGTTTATTGCGTGGTTTGCGGAGTCAAATGGGTATTCGTCAGCGCGAGCCTTTAGCCATCAAGCTTCAAGTTACAACCGCTGACGAACTGCCGAATTTGGATGCAGCAGCTCAACTGCTCGTCGACCTAGCATCTGCGCAGGAGGTCGCGCTTGAAGTGCGTAGTACCGATCAGCCGCGAGGCTGGGCTGTAGCGACGGGTGAGGGGCTGACCCTGCTGGCTAATTTGGCGGGTAAAGTTGATGTTGCGGCCGAGACCACTCGTTTGACTGCTGAGATTTCAAAAAACGAAAAAGAACTTGGAAAGTGCCGTGGTAAGCTGGGTAATGCTCGCTTTGTTGAGCGGGCACCAGAAGCCGTGGTCGCCGAGGAGCGGCGTCGGTTGAGCGAATTTGAACGTCGTGGTGTTGAACTCAAATCTGCGCTTGAGCGCCTCGCTGAGTTGGAGTTGTAAAAGATGTCTGCTCCAAGACCTTTGGTCGACCGATTGTTGCAACTTGCACTCGATGAAGATTTAGCGCGCGGCGATGCGACCAGCGAAGCGATCTTTCGTAAAAATGAACACTTATCCGCCGCTTTTCGACCCAGACAACCTGTGGTCGTGAGTGGCTTATGGGTCGTTGAGCGATTGATTGAATTATCGGGCGCAGAGCTGACGCTTGATCAGAAGGTGCGCGATGGAAGCTCTGTTGCGCGCGGCGAGATTATCGCCACGCTGTCGGGCCCGGCGGTGAGTGTTTTGTGTTTGGAGCGAACCTGCTTGAACCTGATGGCTCGATTGACAGCGATCGCAACGTTTACTCGGCAATGTGTGGAAGCCTTGGGTGAAGGCCGAGCCGTATTGGTCGATACGCGCAAGACGACGCCCGGATGGCGTCAACTTGAAAAGCGTTCCGTGCTGGACGGTGGCGGGCGCAATCATCGCCATGATCTAGGCGATGGTGTGATGATCAAAGACAATCATATTGCAGCAGCGGGTAGTTTAACCGCCGCGGTCATGGCTGTACGTGCTCACGCTCATCACTTACTTCGTATTGAGGTCGAAGTTGATCGGGAGGATCAACTTGAGGAAGCCCTCGCTTTGGGTGTGGATGTGATTATGCTCGATAATTTTGATAATCAACGAGCCGCTTTAGCCGTTCAAAAGGTACGTCGAGAGCGACCGGATACGATTATTGAACTGAGCGGTGGCATTGATTTGAAGCGTCTACCTCAGCTTCAGGTCATTGGCGCTGATGTGATTTCGATGGGTGCGCTGACTCATTCGGCTCCGTCGGTTGATTTGGGTTTGGATCACCTCGATTGATGGATCTGCTGCGTTTCGAGACGCTTGACAGTACGAACGATGAGGCGCGTCGACAGCTCTCACAAGGCTGCGCTCCGCCTTTTGGCGTCGTATCGATTGGGCAACATAGAGGGCGCGGTCGGCAAGGTCGGTCATGGGAAAGTCCCTACGGAACGGGAGTCTATTTGACGCATGTCGAGTCAGCGAAGCGTTTGCCAAAGCCGCTCACGCTCGCACCCCTCTTGATTGGCTGTGGGGTTGCAGATTGGTTGAACAGTTTGGGTTTAGATGTGCGCTTGAAATGGCCGAATGATCTGCGTATTGACGGTGCAAAGATAGGCGGCGTCTTGTGTGAGTTGCATGGAGATTCGCTCCTTCTTGGGGTCGGTTTAAATTGGTCTGAAGCACCCATTGTCGAAGACCAGCCGACGACTTCGGTATTTGATCATAGGCGCGATGTTCTTGGTTTGTCGGATGCCCAAGAAGGTTTGCATCGAACGGTGGTTTCGGCTTTAAGCTGGTGGAAGCAAAGGGGGAACATAGCCCTTCGAGAGCGCTGGTGGGGTTTGGCGGAGAAAACGCCGTTGCGTTCTGGGGCAATCATCGGCGAGCCGATGGGTCTGGCTGACGATGGAGCGCTGATGTTGCGCGATGCCACAGGAGCGGTGCACGACATTCGTGCGGGTGATGTGGAGGAAGTCAACTGATGCTGATGATCGTGTTGGTTCTGGGTCAAGCCTCAAGTGGCATTTTGCAACCGAAAGAGCCGTCCATCGTTCCTCATTTGCTCAATCCGGGGAATGCACGAAAATTAGTGACAGCACCGGGAGGTCAGTGGGCCTATGCGCGGCCACGCGACGCAGTCGATATTGGGCGGGATGCCGCCACCCGAACATTGTCGTTGGGTTTGCCCGTAGGACGACAGTTTTGTGAACTGCGTCTGACAACACTTGCCATGCCCACGGGTACGGCGGGTAGTTTGGCGCTGAGCTCAGCCAGCCGGCTAAAAACCCTTCCTCAGGCTCGCTTTCAGCCCACGCGAAAGGTGTCGGCTAAGGTTTTGCGTCAGGGTGTACGCTTTCATCACTTAAACAACCCAGCTATGGCGCGCTTTGTGCTTCAATGGTTTGTTGTTGAGGGGGGTCAGGCGATGGTGGCTCATCTCGAAGCGCCGCTGCAGTTTGAAGGTGCTTGTGCAGGGCGCGCCGAGGCGATTGCGCTGTCCATGAAACGGGTAAGTCCATGATGTTGTTGGTTGATGTCGGAAATACTCAGACGCTGCTTGGGCTTCGTCAAGGAGACGAACTGATCAAAGTCTGGCGAATGGCTACGGATGTTCGCCGTACAGCTGACGAACATCGCGCATTTTTGCGCAGTTGTTTCGATTTATCGGCAATCGATATTGAGCATCTCGAAAACGCCGTCGTGGCCAGCGTTGTTCCCGAGATCCAGCCCGCACTGTTTGCCGCTTTGCGCACGTTTGTCGGTGAGCGTTTGTTGGTGGTCGGACCGGGAGTTAAAACGGGAGTAGCTATTCGTGTAGACCAACCCAAAGAGGTCGGTGCTGACCGGATTGTGAATGCTGCTGGTGCCTTCGATCTGTATGGAAAACCGTTGATTGTCGTCGATTTTGGTACAGCCGCTACCTTCGACGTGGTCGCCGAGGATGGCGCCTATTTAGGGGGGGCAATCGCTCCGGGGTTGCAGGCAAGTCATGATGCGTTGGTTCGGCGCACGAGCCGATTGCGTCGCGTCGAGCTTATCCAACCGCAGCGAGCGATTGGTCGCAGTACAGAAGAGGCTATGCAATCGGGGATCTTTTATGGTTACGCAGGGTTGATTACGGGTCTAGTGGATCGCTTGCGTTCGGAATACCCTAAGATTGAGATGGTCGTGGCGACGGGTGGTTTGGCTCGACCAATGGCTGAAATATGTGACGTAATTGATGCGGTTGAGATGGATCTTACCCTTCATGGTCTTTGGTGTATTTGGCAGCGGCATGGAGGTTAGATGAGTGATGAGGTCGAAGAGGTAGATCCGGCTTCAGAGCCTGCAAGCGAAGAGCGGAAATCCAAGCGCCGGCGACGCCGTACGCGTGCTAAAGCGACGACGAACGCTGACTCTGCAGTTGATGAGACGGCTGTGGATCGTGCTCAAGATGAGTCCATGTCGTCGGTTGATGATCAGGCGAAAGCCTATGCGGATCAGGTAGCTCAGTGGCGAGAAGAATCGGCAAATTCACTGGTGCCGCTGAAAATACCGGAAGCATTGATTAGTAATGATGCCTTGCGCATCGTCGAAAAGCTTAATGACCTTGGTCATTTGAGTTATGTCGTTGGCGGTTGTGTTCGTGACCTTGCTTTGGGAACTGAACCCAAAGACTTTGATGTGGTGACTACGGCACGTCCTCAGCAAGTGCGTCGTGCTTTTCGTTACGCTCGGATTATTGGGCGTCGGTTTCGTTTGGTTCATGTTCGCTTTGGTCGTCATCGCTTGATTGAGGTGGCAACGTTCCGAGCTCAAGTCCCCGAGGCAGAAGAGGGTGACGATCTACTCGTTCGCGAGGACAATATTTATGGCTCGCCTGTGGAAGATGCTCAGCGCCGAGACTTCACTGTCAACGGTTTGTTCTATGATCCAATTTCTGGATCCGTCGTTGATTACGTTGATGGAATCAAGGATCTACGCCGAAAAATTATTCGAAGTATTGGCCCAGCGGATAAGCGTATTCAAGAGGACCCCGTTCGAATACTAAGAGCGCTTCGATTCGCCGCTAAACTCGGTTTTGAACTGGATAAACAACTCGAAAAGGCTATTCGAAAACACGGTGCTGATATCTTGCGATGCTCGCCTGCTCGGTTGTGGGAAGAGCTGCTCAAGATTATGCGGAGTGGTCATTGTGCTCACGCGCTGAGCAGAGCGCAAAAGCTTGGGTTTTTAGAGCATTTGTTGCCTGAGGTGAGCGCAGCAATGAAAGAGCGCCCAGCAGACTATAAAGCCTTACTCGAGGCCTTGGATGCCCTGGTTATTGAGCGAGGACAGGCGCCGGATGAGTTGGTTTTACTTGCTGCATTGGTGTTGCCCTTGGTTCCGAGTGAGCAACCACGGCAGCATGTCGACCAGCTGATGCGATTATGGAATGATCGCTTTCGCGTACCGAAGCGACTGCGGGAGCGGCTAGAGGATTCAGTCCTGGCAGTGCGTGCGATGGTCCCAGAAGGTCCGTGGGTCGAGAAAGGCGATTTGGCGCGCCGTTCGCTATTTGGTGATTCTATCGATATCCTTGACTTGTTGATGCGCGCCTCTGGAGCGGGGCGGGGCTTGGTTAAGGATTGGCGCCTAATGCAAAGACCACAAGAGGAGCAAGACGCATGAGTGAATTGGTTCTTGATAAGCAGCGTTATATCGCTTCGATGCCGGCACAAGTTGCGGCGCATGCGGACCCCGCTCGCCCTCCGGCACAGCGATTAGTTGCCGCTCGAGGGATGTTGCCGCTGCCCACTCAAGATCAACTCGCAGTGCTCGTTGCACTGTGTGAAGCGGTCGAGGCACCGGTTTCGAAAGCAGCACAAACCACCCTACAGCAAATGCCGGTCAACTTGGTCAAGCCGGTGCTCACCAACCCCGTGACCCCAGCTTGGTTGCTCGAAGGCTTGGGTTGTCGACTCCAAAACCGCGATGATTTGTTACCCGATTTGTTGTCGCATCGATCGACCCCTGATCGGATTCATTTGTGGGCAGCTCAAGCCTCCTCTGCTACGCCTGTTCATGAACGTTTGTGTCTCGATTTAGAGCGCTTAAAGCGCTGTCCTGAGATTGTCGAAGGGTTGTGGAATAATGAGGCTGTTGATCGTTATCTGCTTCGACCACCCGTCGAGTTTTTGGTGCGCGAGGGCATTCACCTCGAAGCCGTTCCCTTGTTCAAAGAGGTACTGTCGAGCCTCAGTTTTGATGAACTTCGTGATGCCGTTGATCAGGTTGAACTTCCTGACGAGGTAGAGCGGCTTGTTGAGCGAACGGAAGATACAGATACGCCAGCGCTCGACGTCACCGATGAAACCAAGGCGCATAAACCGTCGGACGAAGAAAACGAAGAAGAGGAAGAGGGCTCGAAAAAGACCTTGGTGCAGATTGTTAATGGGATGACGCCAGCGCAAAAGATTTGTTTGGCTTTGAAAGGTAATCGAGAAGCTCGCTCTATTCTCATTCGCGATTCCAACAAATTAGTGTGTACGGCGGTGATTCGTTCACCGCGGATTTCAGAGCGTGAAGTGGCGGTCGCTGCACAAATGCGGAGCATTCACGAAGAAGTGATTCGCATCATCTGCGGTAACAGAGAGTGGATGCGTAAGTACCCGATTAAGTTGGCTCTAGTCAACAATCCCAAAACACCTTTAGCCCGATCAATGGCTATGATTAAGGGCATCAATCAGCGCGATTTGAAGTCGATTTCACGATCAACTTCAGTACCCTCTGCACTTCGCGGCGCAGCGAAAAGATTGCTCTCACAAACACGACGTTAGCGTACTAAAGACGCTCTTCGAGGTCATTAATGAGCATCTCAACACGGTCGAGGTGACGATCGAGTGTTCTAAGAACCGAGCGATCGCCAAGAGCAGCGAAGGGGTCAATCAACTCGGGCTCGGGTGAGTCTTTCAAATCATCAGCCAACAACAGAACGACGTCTAAGTGCTCAAGTTGGGGGTTCTTTGCGAGCAAGGCTTTGGATGTGAGCAGACCGTCGAAATGTGATTGCTTGAGCAAGTTCTCAGCCTGATTCCAGTGATCAATAGTTGTGCATTGAGCACCACTTGCTTGTAGGTCTAGGATCAGTTGCTCCCAGTCCCCGTCGGATTCTAAAAAGACAATTAGGCTACCGTCGTCCATAGCTCTCAACTAGCGGTTGAAGTCGCCGATGGCTACCGGGAATGATTGGCAAACTTGAACAAGGCGTTTGGCGTTCGACCATTTGCGCTGGTGGCAGAATACACCATGCCGTCGCGATACCATTGTAAAACTTCGCGACCTTCGCGAGTAGTTAATCTGGGTTTGGCTAACTGTTTGCTCACTGATTGGTCCGCCTCGACGGCGAGCACATCGACGCGCTGTGGACCGCCGCCAAGCATAATGACCGCGCCGCGTTTTCCTTGTGTCGGCATGAACCGCGCGCCTCGTATCGGCAGCTGGTCAATCCGCGGTAAACTGACTTGACGCCCGAGTTGCTGGGTTAAAAACGCCTCGACCTGTGCGGGCGGCTCGAATGCGACATCAGCCGGCAACCTCCGGGCTTGATAATCAATGGTTGTATCGATCAACGGGTCAAGTGGATCACCAGAAGGTTGCAGCAAAAAAGCCACCAGCGCAGCGGCTGCAGCCATGCTTCCCAAGCCACCAGTCACCCTAGCCAGACGTGCCCAAAGAAATCGGCGCTCAATGTTTTTGCGCAGCGATGGTGGGCATGCGGGGGTCGCTTTCACGCTCACCTGTTGTAGCCCAGCGCGCAGCGCCCTCTCGATCCGAAGCTCAGCACCACAGCCCTCACAAATTCTCGCATGTGCGAGCAGTTCTGCCTTATTCTCTGGTTCAATTTCGTCCGCTAATAGATACGGAAGCGACTGGCTAAACTGGCGACAATCAATCATCCTTGGCGTCTCCGAGGTGTAAATTCGGTGACCTTCGACTCTTGATCGATTTGCGCAAACTCGGAGAGCAGAGTTCGCAGCTTTCGACGCGCTCGATGCAGCCGACTCATGACTGTGCCGATGGGAATATCCAGAACTTCGGCGACCTCTTTGTACGCCAATTCTTCCACATCCGTCAGCAGTAGAACCTGGCGATACGCTTCAGGGAGTTGGGCGACCGCTTCGTTCAGTTTGTCGCGAACGAAGCGGTCAACCACTTGCTGTCCCGGTCGCTTTGCTGCGTTGTGAGCCCAGTTGCTGCTGACCCGTTCATTCATCCAATCCGGGTCGTGAACCTCCTGCGACCGATGCCGAACCTGTTTCCTGCGGTACTGGTTGATGAATGTATTGGTGAGGACACGCGTCAGCCAGGCTTTGAGGTTGCTGTCTGGTCGGAGCGATTCATAGTGCTTGAATGCCTTGAGCAATGTTTCTTGGACAAGGTCTTCTGCGGAGTCAGGGTTGCGTGTCAAACGCATTGCCGTTCCATACAGTGCGTCGACGTGAACGAGTGCTTCACGCTCAAACTGCCGCCGCTTTGATTTGAAGAAAGCCATGTCGACTCCTCACACGTTTAGGATACACTGGGCGAACGATAGCGCTCGTTCTTCTATTCCAATCTCACACAAATTAGCGAAGAGCCAAGCCCGCGAAAAGGAGAGCTCCGTAGACGTTGAAGGCCGCGTGTAGGACAACAGCGCCTGCAATACTGCCGCTACGACGTCGCAGCAGACCCAGAAGTAAAGCCGGTAAAAAGGGGCCGAGCCGAGCCGGATTATATTCTCCAAGGAAGTGAGCCATTGCAAACAAAGCGGCCGCCAGGGCGATGCCATGATTCCAGGCGAAGCCAAAAGCTAATGGCTGGTCGGCGAAGCTACGGCACAGTTTAGGCTGAAGAAATCCGCGGTAAAATAATTCCTCGGGTAGAGCGACGCCAAGGAGATGGATCGCTATGAGTTCAGTCAGCGATAGGATCGCGATGAACGCTGGGTCAGCATTGAATTGGGTCGATAACCAGAGCGCTGCGTCGCCGCTGGGTATCGCGAGTTGCGAGCCCGACCCGTCCGACACACCCAGCGCGGTCCACCACCAGTCATGTAGAAACCAAAACGGAAGAAAGGTGACCACTATGACCCCGACAATAACCGGCAGATCACGCCCTAATCCATCGAAGCTATAGCCGATACCATCGTCGCCGTCTTTGCTCTTGAGTGCATAGCGCAAAGGTATGATCAGTTGCGCCGCTGCTGCAGCGAGTCCGGCGAGTCCAATAGCGAGCGGTAGATGTTTAGCGAATCCAATGGCTAACGTCACGAAGAGAGCGATTCGCCAAACACGGAGGGTATCAGCGCGGTCTTCTTCGCTCTGCTTTTCTAAGAGGGCGCCGAGGCCAAAGGTTTGCGACACGCTCAATTACCCCCAATAATGATTGAGTTGAACTTATCTCTGATCTATGGGGCGGCGGCTCAACGGTCAAAGGAATGAATCAGGTGGACGAGGAACTTCTCGATTTTACCATTGAAGAGGAAGAGGGCGGCAGCGAGCTCGTTGACTTCTTTTTGCGTTGGTTGCCGTTGATTATACTCTTCGCGGCTATCGGTGGTGTTTTCGGATTTTTATATTATCGCACACTACCGAAACAATTCCGGGCGGTGACCACGGTTTTGGCTGAAGTGCATACGCAAAGTGTGCTCAAAGAGGTTCGAGAGAAGGATCCTAATGCGCTGAATTACAACACCTTCAATACCCGCGAGTTCTTCGCCACTCAGATGCAGGTTTTGCGCTCTCGTGATTTGACTGAACGCGTCCAGAATCGACTCAAACTCGCTGATAACCCGGAATGGCGAAAGAGCCTTGAGTTGCCGCCAAATGCCAAACCAAGCAAAGTGATGGAGGTGACACTGGGTAAGTTACGTGGTGGGTTTGAAATCTCACGTGAGCGGTGGGCGCGCGTGATGCGGCTCAGCTATAGTCATACGAGCCCACTCCTTACTGCCGAGATCGTACATGCTTTCGCTGAGGAATATGTGGGTAAGTCGTCTTCGCAACGAACGACTTCGCAAAAGCGTGCTCAATTGTGGTTGCAGACCGAAGAGCGTCGTTTGCGCAAAGAGCTTTCGGATGTCGAAGCAGAAATCGATGTGCACAAGCGAAGCGAAGGCCTCCTATCTGCCGATACGAAAAATAGTCGAACACTTCGATGGGCGAGCTTGTCTCGCTTGCAGCAGGAAGCGGATCGCCTGAAGATTCTCAGTTCACGATTGAGTGAAGAACTGACTGCGCTGGACAGTATGGATATGGAGGGGAAAGCAGCGGCGGTGATCAAGGCACATGCGGAGAGTACCCCTGTGTTTTCGATGCACAACAATCTACTTGTAGCCAAAGCCGAGCTCGCTAAGCAGCGAGCTCGGTATAACGACGAGCACCCGATCATCCAAGAGACTCTGAAGCGTATGGATTCATTGTTGACTGGTCGAAACAATATGATTGAGGCGACCGTCCTCGCGCAGCGCGCCGAACTCGATTCGGTACGTAAACAACGCTCACGCGTCTTGGTTGCGTTGCAGAGTGGACGAGGCGAAGTGCTCAACATCAATGCGCTCGAACAAGTCCACAACCGGCTGGTGCATCGTCAGAAAAATATTCAAAAGATGCTCTCCTCTGTGGCTGATCAATTGTTGACCACTGGGATGGCAGTTCGATTGGATACGAATAACGTTCAAATACTGGATCATGCTTCGGTCCCGATCGCTCCTGTGGGTCCTAATGGGAAGTTGATTACGGCTGCTGGCTTGATTTTGGGCTTGATCTTGGCTGCGTTGATCGGATTGTTGACGGAGCTTGCTCAGACGACGCTCAAGGGACCTGACCAAGTTCGTCGGTTAGGCAATGTGCCACTAATTGGAGTGGTTGATAATCTGCGTAAACCGATTGAAATGCCCGATTTAGCGGTTGCCAATCAGCCGCGCTCGAACGTTGCAGAGCAGTTTCGGTCGATTCGTTCGAATTTACTGTTCATGCGAGTTGACCAGCCACCGCGCACTTTGAGTATTACTAGCCCATCGCCAAAGGATGGTAAGACGTTCAACGCGGTTAGCTTGGCAGTGGTCATGGCACAATCCGGTAAACGTGTTTTGATCATTGACACGGATTTGCGACGGGGGCGCCTACATCGAGTTTTTGATCGTGAAAATGAGCTAGGTGTTGTTGATCTCATGATGAAAAAGGCGACGGTGAATGAGTGTTGTCAAGACACTGAAATCGAGAACCTTGAGTTGCTTTCAAGTGGAGCACACCCGCCAAACCCCGCTGAGTTGCTTCATTCGGAAGCCTTCAAAGCCATGCGTGATCGACTTTTGGAAGAGTTCGATTTGTTGGTCTTTGATACGCCACCTGTTAATCTCGTCACCGATGCGGTCATCTTGGCGAATTCTACCGATGGTATGATCTTGGTCGTTCGTGAAGGGCAAACAGCGAAGCGCGATCTCGCCATGTGTCTTGAGCGATTGAGTTCAGGCCGTGCCAAACTGATGGGCTTCATCTTTAACGGACAACGCCATCGTGGTGGTGGCTACGGCTATCGAGGCTATGGTTATCGTCGCTATGGCTACTACGGTCGATACCGTTCCTACTCGCCGTATTACGGCTATCAGTCGTACGGAATCGAAGAGTCGTAGCCTTTAGCCTTTGACGGGCTCAAGCATCGTTTCAAGCTGACCGCTCAGGTGTAAGTCGGTAACAATGTCACAGCCGCCAACGAATTCACCTTGGATGTAGAGCTGTGGAAGGGTTGGCCAGTTGCTGTACACTTTGATGCCTTGTCGGACTTCAGGGTCGCGCAAAATATCGACAGTGGCATAATCGACGTCACAGCTATTCATGATCTCAACGACACGGGCTGAAAATCCGCATTGTGGCATCTCTCGATTGCCTTTCATAAAGAGAATGACGGCATTCGCATCGATTACTTCTTTGAGTTCTTCTTGGACGTTACGAGTCATTAATTTGCCCTCTTAGGATGTTTCTTGGGGAGTAAACGTTGCTAGCTGCAAGGCATGGATAGGCGCAGAATCGCCAAGAATCCAATCCCCTAAAGCAGCATAGACTTTCTGATGGCGTTGGATAGGGTTTAGACCGTTAAATTCATCCGATACAATACGACAACTCCAGTGGTCTCGAGTACCCGTTAGGTCGGCTAAGTTAATCTCGGCGCCTGGAAAGGCCTCGAGTAAACGTGCACGAATAACTTCAGCATCCATGGTATGGTCTCTCTATCGTCGTGGGCAGCGGGTAGCAGTCGAAATGGCTGCCGTCTACGGTTGTGTACATCCTGCTCTAGGACCAAATTGCCAGCGGTTAATACCGTAGCTCACACCAAGACCTACTGCGGCACCTGCCAGCACGTCGCTTGGATTGTGCCGATGATCGGTAACTCGAGTGATCCCAATTCCTGTTGCTAGAGCCAAGGGCAGCGCATAACCCGTCACGATCGCAGCTTGCCCCCAACTCCGGGCGCACGCCACTCGGTGCAGCCACAAGCTGGTGTGCAGAGCCAGACCAAAGGCAGACGAACTATGTCCTGATGGCAGGCTGAGTTTGGCGTCTCGTAAAAGTTTTTCATCGTTTGTGGCGGTTGCAATGCGCATGCGATCCTCAAAATCCGGCCGCGGTCGGGCAAAACTGTATTTGAGCAATTCGGTCGCTAAGCCAGTGAGACTAAAGCTCTGCAAGACGGCGACTGACTCTTTGCTGCCCGATTCCAAACCTGCAGCGAGTGAAAGCGCAGCGCTCCACACATAAAACGAAGCCGTCGGTACGGTGTCTTCCTTAAAGCTGAGATCGGTCCTCGTCGTTGACCATTCCCAATCAAAAAAAGTTTTTTTCTGCGCGTGAACGGTAAAATAAGCAGCGGTAGCACCACCAAGAAGGACGGCATCACTCCACTGTGCGGAGTCCGTTACTGACGGCGAGTTGGGTGATGCAAGGATGAGATTTGAGTACAACAAAAGGATCATCAAACCGGATCTCCGATGCGGGAATTGACTGCCTGCGCAACGCGCATACCATCAAGCGCTGCACTGGCAATCCCTCCTGCCTGACCTGCTCCTTCGCCACATGGAAATAGACCAGGATGACTAATGCTTTCGCACCGCTGGCGATCACGCTCAATTTGAACAGGAGATGAGGAACGACTTTCGGTGGCCACGAGGATAGCCTCTTGGGTATAATAGCCTGCTACTTGTTGCTCAAAGCGAGGCAAAGCAGACTGAAGTGCACGGTAGACCGACTCAGGAAAGACTTGGCTGAGATTGGCGCTGATAATTCCTCGTTTGTATGAGCAGTCGGGTAGATCTGTGCTGCGTCGGTTGTTGACGAGATCAGTAATACGTTGCGCAGGAGCAATGTAGCCACCTCCGCCGAGTTGGTACGCCGACTCTTCGATTGCGTCTTGAAACGCGATGCCCACGAGTGGGTCGTCGGTCGGATCTTTATACCCGTTTTGCTTCGCCCATTGCGCCACCATCTTTTCGTCGATGGTCACGACTAACCCGGAATTAGCATAAGGCGAGCCCCGCTTGGATAGACTCATGCCGTTAACTACTAACCGTTCGGGATCGGTTGAAGCCGGAACAATATATCCGCCGGGACACATACAAAAGCTGTACACTCCGGTTCGATTATCGCCGTCATCGAGTTGGCATCGCACCGCATAGGCAGCAGCTCCGACGTCTATGCGATCTTTCCAGTCACCGTATTGCGCTTCATCAATTAAGGCTTGTGGATGTTCGATCCTGCCGCCGAGTGCAAAACTTTTATAGCGCATGGCAACCCCTGCGTGGTGGCAGATATTGTACACATCGCGCGCAGAGTGGCCTGTCGCTAAAATCACCGCCTTCGCATCGATATTTGATCCATCGGCAAGTTCGACGCCGCAAACCCGACCTTGTTGTTGGCGCAAGCCTGTAATTTGAGTTTGCCACTGATAGCGAACCCCTCGACTTTCAAGGTGCTCGCGCAGTCGAGTGAGTAATGGCGGGAGTTTGTTTGAACCAATGTGCGGACGAGCATCGTAGAGAATACGATGGGGCGCGCCAAAGTACTCCAAGATTTCTAACAGGTGGCGGACGCCCTTTTTGTCTTTCACGCGCGTGTAGAGTTTTCCATCGCTAAAAGTCCCTGCGCCACCTTCGCCAAAACAGTAGTTACTGTTGGTGTGCAGTCGACCTCGTGCGCTCAGGTCTGCAAGCGCCTTGCGCCGTGGTTGAACCGGCTCACCTCGGTCGATGATGATCGGGCTGAGGCCATTTTGTACAAGGTGCAATGCGGCAAATGTTCCTGCTGGCCCAGCACCCACGATGATGACTGGGTCGCCCGTTGCTTCGGCCATATTGGGTTGCCAGGATCTAAATGGCCCTTTTGCTTTGGC
>CACGMS010000045.1 GCA_902574205.1 uncultured Candidatus Hydrogenedens sp.
GGTCGCACCACCTGCGCTTCTGAGACCTTGGCAGGTGGCGTTACCGTAATCCGGTGAGTCCGGGTCAATGCAGCTCGCAATCTCGCCAAAGTATTCAGCGTGATCCGTGATCGCCGCAAAGTCGAGTGGTCGGTCGAGTTTGATTTGGCGAGTAGATTCACCATTGGCGTCGTACGGTGGGAGCGCAATAGTTTCGCCGCGAGCAAAGGCATAGGCGTCGACGGGTCCAGCCCTGAGTTGACTGGAGAAGGCATCAAACGAAAGGGCAGTATGAACGTGCAGGTCTCCCCAATAGAGCTGCCGGTGGGGATCGTTTTGAGCACATTGCACGCGGTTTTCTGTACGCTGAATCTCATAGGGTTCGTCATCCGAACAGCCGATCAGCAGTAGAAACCAAAACTTCGTGCGCATTATGTCCCCAAAGCGAAACAACGCTGAATCAACCAAAATGCTGAGAGCCCCCCGGCACTGTACGCTAGCGCATGTTGAGCAAGCTGTCCGGGTATCGAGCGAATTAGCAAGACGACCCCTAGTAACCACCACACTTGAGCCGCTTCGACACCGAGATTAAATAAGGCGACTGCACGCACAAGTTCCCAGCCAGCCAAGCCCGTCGTTGAGAAGCCTGATGCTAAGCCTAAACCGTGAAGGAGCCCAAACCCGAGTAGCAGCGCCAATGGGAGCTTAGCCTCGACCCGTAAACTCAGCCACGCCATGATCATCAGACTCAGCGCAATACATGCCTCGATCGGTGCGAGGCGAAGATCAAAACCGGCCAGTGTCACTGCGGTTAGGCTGAGCGCGTGACCGCCCGTAAATGCGAGTGTCGCTGCGAGTAGCGTCGGTACGCTCAAGTGATGCGTGGCGATTAGAGCGATGAGTAACAGATGATCCCACCCTTTGATCATATGATCAGCGCCGGCATGGAAATGAGCGGTTGAAATCGAGGTATTTTGAGTCGTGAAATCCAGGTCTGCTCCGCCTCGACTCACGCGCTCGATCGTCTCTGAGTCACTGATGAGAGCCGCCATGAGCGATCCTTCATAGCGTCCTTGTGTGCTGAGCGAGACCGATTGGATCACCTGTGTGCAGTTCCATTTACTGGTTAAGTGAAGTGCATCACCCAGTGGGGTCCAACCCGCCAAACGGACGCAGCCTGGAGGAGGTAAAGGTCTGAGTCGATGCTTGGCTGCTTGACCATTGAGCGATAGGCTCAAAGTGACTCCGTCTCGCTGATCAATGACCAATCGAGCGAGACCCATGCGGTGGGCATGGGCGGGAGTTGAGGCGAAGATCAGGAGCAGCACCAGCGCGCGCATCAGGGCGCCGCCTCGTAGCGCTGCCGAAGCGCTTCGAGTGCTTTGTTCACCATCATCTTCCGTTGTTCGAGGAGCCAGTCCTTATGGACACTTGAAGCGACTTCTTTGAGTTCTGCAGCGCCCGCCGTATTGCGCTCGGTGAGACGCACTAAGTGCAGCCCAAAAGTTGAATTAAGCGGTACCCATTGGTCCTCTTTTTTCAGTGCCCAAAGACGATGAGCGAAGCCCTCTCCAAAACGGATTTCGAGTTGTGATTGAACTTGCCTGTTCAGCCGGCGACCATGGGCGAAGGCATCGCTTTTAACCGGTTGACCTGTGCGCAAGGAAGTGAGCGCTTTTTGTCGCCGGAATTCCGCTTGGTCACCGGTGAAGAAGTGGTGCTCGAAACTTCGATTAGCCGGCCGAATGTAGCGTTTGGGATGGGCCAGCATAAAACGCTGAAGTTGGTCTTTGGTCGGCGGTTTAATGGGGGTCGATTCGGCTAAGTAGAATCGCATCACCTGAGCCAGGCGGCGCCTGACGATGGGATCGTCATCGACCAGCTCCAACCGACGAGCTTCGCGGACTAAAATCTCTTCATCGAGCCACGACCGGATCGCCTGTTCGAGCATCGACTCGCTAAAATCGGCACGACGCTCAAGGTCGCTGCGAAGCGCTGCTCGCTGGGCATCGCTCATATGAACCATTGAAACCGATTCGGGAATGAGCATGCTATCGATCAAAAAGATGGCTGTACCCAGGAGCATGAAGACGATTAGGGGGTGGCGAAGTCTTTGAATCATATCCGGGCATTCCTTGGAGTATGCTGCTTTGTCCAGAGTGCACGGAAAAAATTGAAACATGTTCCAGTCGCGCCTTGACCCAGCACGATACGAGCCTGATGCTGCGCTGGATGAATGAGCGTCGCGTTGATTTAGTTGTGGTGGGAAGTGGTGCAGCCGGTATGGCTGCAGCTCTAAGGGCTCATGATCAAGGCATGGAGGTATTGGTCGTTGAAAAGAGTCCGCATTACGGCGGCTCCACAGCGATGTCTGGTGGCGTGTGTTGGGTGCCAAACAATCCGACGATGACCCGACCGGATAGCGACCAAGAGGCATTGGAGTACTTGCTGCACATTACGGGTGAGCATGGTGACCCTGAGGCATTGGAGGTCTATGTTCGCGAGAGCCAGCGTATGCTCAGTTATTTGAACAAGAACAGCCGCGTGCGATTTGATGCCATCGATAAATACAGTGACTATTATGCGGAAGCGCCCGGCGGCAAAGCGGGTGGTCGTTCGATGGAGAGCCGGCCTTTTGACGGGACGGTCCTCGGCGGTGCTTTGCGCGAGCTCCGACCGCCACATCCTCAAAGCCAGATCTTAGGCAAGTTTGGTATAACTGCGGGTATGGCGCATTCGCTTTTAACGGGGGGTTGGCGCGGTACGCTTTTGATGGCTTGGTGTTTCGTGGGCTATCTGCTCCGCAGCTTTAAGCGACGTCGTTATGGTCGTGATACACGCTTGTTCGCTGGAAATGCTTTAGCCGGCCGCTTGCGCTGGTCCTTGCTGGATCGAGGCGTTGAGATCGCTCTGAACACCGGTCTTGAAGAACTGATTGAGGAAGATGGTCGCGTCGTGGGTTGTCGCGTCCGTTGCCAAGATCAAATCCAAGAGGTGCGCGCTCAGTACGGCGTGATTCTCGCTGCAGGCGGTTTTGAAAAGAATGCGAAGATGCGGGCTCAATACGGCCCTCAGCCGAGCAGTATTGAGTGGAGTGCAGCGAGTCCGTATTCCCAGGGTGACGGGATACGTGCAGGAGCAGAGTTGGGCGCCCAGTTAGGCTTGATGGATGATGCTTGGTGGACGCCGACGACCGTGGTTCCAAAATCCGATTTGGGTTGGGTTTTGGTGGTCGAAAAGAATCTGCCTGGTTCGATCTTCGTCAATCACGAGGCGCAACGATTTTGTAATGAAGCGGGACCTTATGTCGATGCGGGGCGAGCCTTGTATGAGGATCATGAGCGAAGTGGGGGAGCAGTGCCTGCGTTTATGATCTTTGATGCACAGTTTCGGCATCGCTACCCTGTCGGTCCTGTCGCTCCTGGTTACGCTGCGCCGGACAGTCGGACGCCTCGTCGCCTCAAAGAGGGCTTTATGCATCGCTCGGAAACGCTGGAGGAGTTAGCAGAAAAGCTCGGTTTACCGGCCGATAAGTTAAGGGAAACGGTCACTCGATTTAATGCTCAGGCACGATCGGGCGAAGATAGTGATTTTCGGCGAGGAGATACGCTCTCTGATCGTTATTACGGTGACCCTAGAGGTCATAAGAACCCGTGTTTAGGTGTGATTGCTCAGGCGCCCTTTTATGCGATTAAGGTGTATCCTGGTGATTTGGGTACAAAGGGTGGTGTGTGTACCGATAGCGGAGCGCGAGTCCGTCGCGAGGATGGGTCCATCGTTCCGGGGTTGTATGCCGCCGGAAATAATTCTGCTTCGGTTATGGCGCGGACTTATCCTGGTGCAGGAGGAACGATTGGTCCGGCATTGACCTTTGGGTTTTTAGCCGCTGAGTCAGCCTGGGCAGATCGTTTATGAGCTTTCGACGTAATCGTATGACCACTGCCGGCTGGGAGCAGTCACTTGAGTTGATTGAAGAGCATCAACTCCCCGACCCACCTGCGGGTTGGGTTCGCCTTAGGATCGAGTGTTGCGGTGTCTGTCATCGTGATCTGATTGATCGATCCGGACGTGTTCCTTTCGTTAATTTTCCCGTCACTCCAGGTCATGAGGCCTGCGGTTATGTCGATGCGCTGGGTGAGGGGGTTGATCGCTGGAGTCTTGGTGATCGTGTGGCGACCTTGCATCGGGACGCTTGCGGTTCATGTTCAGCCTGTGAAACCGGTGAGCCGAGTCTATGTATTGGCGCCACTCAGATCTTTGGAATCACGATCGACGGTGGCTACAGTAGTCATTTGCTCGCCCCTCAAAGCGCTTTGTTTGCCGTGCCAGAGTCGCTCGATGCGCGACTCGCTGCGACGCTGGCTTGTACCTATGGAACGGCGTGGCGAGCTCTATCTCGGCATGGTGCGCCTACAGCAGGTGATGTGGTAGTTGTTGTGGGCGCTCATGGTGGTGTCGGGCGTTGTGTCGTTGAGCTGGCTAAACGGCTCGGCGCAGAGGTCGTTGCTGTGGTTCGACGAGATTCGGATGACGGACTGCGAGCCCTCGGTGCGGACCATTTGATCGTCAATCATGATGGCCGTTTCCATAAGCAGATGCCCTGCGCTCCGGCAAAGGTCGTCGTGGATTGTGTTGGTGCTGCGACGATTAATGCCTCGCTTCGCTGTTTGGGTGTTGGTGGACGTTTGGTCTTGGTCGGAAATATCGATGAGCGACGTAGCGAACTTCAGCTCGGACGTATGATTGTCTACGGCTTGCAGGTGGTTGGCAGTTCTGGGGCCAATCACGCAGAACTCAAAACGCTTTTGGAGTGGCATGCCAAAGAGCCGTTTAACCCGATTTTTGGCTCGTCCTATGGGTTGAATGAAGCCGACCAAGCGATGCGTGATTTGCGAGCGGGCTCCTGTTCGGGGCGTCTGATTATCGATCCCTCTCTTGACCAATCTAACTAGAACACGTTCTAGTTAAACGTGAGCAGGAGGCTGCATGGCACACACGCAACTCGATGATAAAGCTCAGCGCATTTTGAGTGTTGCCTTTGAACTTGCCGAGGAGGGCGGCTTCGAAGCGGTTCGGTTGCGCGATGTGGCTGAACGAGCAGACGTTGCTTTAGGGACACTGTACAATCGGTTTTCGAGCAAAGAAGAGATGCTGGTGACGGCTTTAGATGAGAGCACCAAGACCTTTGAGGGAGTCGTCGGCGACCTAGATCTCACGCAGGGGAGTCCAGCAGAACGGGTTGGTGATTTACTCGTACTTACGGCGCGCGCCCTTTTCAATCGTCCGAACTTTGGGCGCGCAGTCTTGCGCGCTGCGGCTGTTGGCGGTGGTGAAACGACCAGTCGAATTTACAGTCACCAACAAACGATTACGCGGTTAATTTTGCAGTGTATGCGCGGTGACGTCGCTGATCGAGCGAGCGATGATGAGCTTAAGACCTGCCGCTGGCTGCAACAGATCAGTTTTGCCTGCTTGATCGGTTGGGCCAATGGCATGCTTAGCGAAGATCAAGTGGTGGACGACTTGCAAGCAGCGGCGCATCGGCTCGTAGGAGCAACCACGTGACCAAACTCAAAGACCAAGTTGCCATCATTACGGGTGCGGCCTCGGGGATGGGTCGTGCCATGGCGCGGCGTTTTGCAGTTGAAGGAGCACAATTGGTGCTTGCCGACCTTCAAGAATCGAAACTCGTCGATGTGGCTCAAAAGCTTATCGATGCAGGACATCAAGTCGCAACTGAGGTCGTCGATGTCTCCAAAGGCGAAGATGTTGCGCGCATGATTGAGCGCGCTCAGAGCGAATTTGGTAGGGTCAACATTCTTTGCAACAACGCGGGTGTTTTAGATAATCTGACCCCTTTACACGATACCGATGAAGCCATGTGGGACCGGTTGATGGGTGTGAACGCAAAGGGTCCATTTTTGGCGAGTCGCCTAGCGGTTAAGGTGATGCTTGATGGCGGCGGCGGCTCGATCATTAATACGGCATCGGCGGCAGGTAATCATGGTGGTCGAGGCGGAGCAGCTTATACCGCGTCCAAACATGCAGTGGTCGGTCTGACCAAATCGATCGCTTGGTTTTATGGACCGCACAATATTCGGTGCAACGCGATCTGTCCGGGAGCGGTGATGACTGCCATGGCCTCAAGTTTTACCCCGCATCCCGACGGGTTTGAGCGCTATTCAAAGCATTTTCCCACAGTGCCTCCGTTTGGTAAAGCTCGCGATATCGGCGATGTGGCTGCATTTTTAGCCAGCGATGATGCTCGATACGTCAACGGCGCAATTATTCCGGTCGATGGAGGCTGGGTCGCCTATTAGTCATGGCGCTTCGTTGTGGGGCCAGGCTGAGCCGTCAAGTGCTTGGAGCAGCGAGCGATGCTGACTTGACAGAGTGCCCTATCGGGCGACTAGAACGTGTTCTAATCGCATCCGCGAGAGTAGCCAAGAAGGGGCATTTATGAGTTTTCGAGTCAACGACGTGCAGGAGTATTTTGCCACCCTCGACCAGCGTTTTACGCCAGAAGGTTCAAAGGGTGTGACCGCCACTTATCAGTTCAATTTAGATCCTGCAGGGACTTGGCATGTTAACGTGACCGATGGTTCGTTCACGGTGCACGAAGGCGCAGCTGAAAAAGCGACCACGACCTTTATTATGAAGGGCGATGATTATGTCGCCATGGTCAACGGTGATCTCAATGGTCAAATGGCGTTCATGACCGGTAAGATGAAGATCAAAGGCGCCATTCCGATGGCGATGAAGCTCAAGCAGATCTTCCCTCAAAACTAGTCGAAAGCGAGCCCGTTTTGGAGACCCACGGACTCTTTATCGATGGTGAGGAAAAGCCTGCGCAAAGTGGCGCGACTTATCCGTCAATTAACCCAGCCAACGGTCAGGTGTGGGCGCACTTTGCGGCAGCGAGCAATGCCGATGTTGACGCCGCTGTAGCGTCGGCAAAGCGGGCGCATGATGAGGGCGTTTGGCGGAACAAGACGCCCGCTGAGCGCGCTGAGATCTTAAGGCGAGTCGCCGATTTGATCACCGATCATCATATGGAACTGGTGATGGCTGAGATTCAAGATTCGGGCGGGACCATGCGCAAGGGTAATGGCGCCGATATCATGGGCGCCAATATGAGTTTTGGTCAGCATGCTGAGTTTTGTGAAGCGCTAGAACTCGAACAAGCAACGCAAGAGTTTTTCCCCATTGAGGCGACGAATATTATTCGGCGAGAACCGGTTGGGGTTGTCGCTGCCATTATCCCCTTTAATTTTCCTTTCGCCGCGGCGTCATGGAAGGTTGCCCCGGCCTTGGCAGCAGGTTGCACTTTGGTCCTCAAGCCCTCGCCTCATACACCGGCAACGGCGCTCATGATGGCTAAGATCTGCACGCAAGCCGGGGTACCTCCGGGCGTAATTAATGTACTGACCGGACCGGATCCAGAACTTGGAGCTGCGTTGGTCGCTCATCCGGATGTGAACAAAGTGAGTTTCACAGGATCAACCGCAGTGGGTAAACAGGTGATGAAGTCCTGCGCTGATCGTGTCACCAATTGCCTTTTGGAACTTGGAGGTAAATCGGCCACCATTATTTTGGATGATGCAGATCTCGATATTGCGGTACCTGGATCGATTTTTGGAACCTTCTTTCATTCGGGTCAGGTGTGTGAGTCAGGAACTCGGATCTTGGTACCTGATGCCTTGCACGATGAGTTTGTTGAGCGGCTAAAAGCTGAGATGGACAATGTGATTGTCGGCGACCCGATGGATATGGATACGACCGTTGGACCTTTAGTTTCGGAAGGGCAGCGGCAGACGACCGAGCGCTACGTCCAAAGCCTTATGGATGAAGGAGCAACACTTCTGTTTGGCGGAAAACGCCCAGCGCATTGCGACCCCAATGGCTTTTACTACGAGCCGACCGCTTTTACGGATGTGGGCTCTGAGATGACTGGAGCGTGCGAAGAAATCTTTGGTCCGGTGGTCGTGATTCAGCGTTACTCGGATCAAGAGGAAGCGATACGGATCGCCAACGACTCAATCTACGGATTGGGCGGGTCGGTGTGGTCCCGAGATTTGAATCGAGCCACGGAGGTTGCTCGACTGATGGAAACCGGCACAGTGTGGATCAATGATTACCATCTGATCAATCCAAAATACCCCTTTGGTGGATACAAGCAAAGCGGTTTGGGTCGTGAGCTTGGTGTGCAAGGTTTGGATGGTTATTTTGAAACCAAGCACATCCATGTCGGTCAAAGTTCAACTCGCCTTGATAAGCATTACCTCTCCATGATTCTCAAAGAGGGTTGAGGCGCATGACGTTAACCGCACCCTATCGCTTGGAGTATCCGTACAAACGAGGTCTAGGGCCGGTTTTAGGAGCATTTTTTGGTGCTTTGCGTGCAGGGCAATTGCTGGGTGTGCGCAGCGCTGATGGCTCCGTGTTTTGCCCGCCTACTGAGTTTCATCCAACCACCGCCGAAGCGATGACGCAGATGGTTCCTTTGACGGGCGAAGGCGTGGTGGAGTCTGTGTATTGGATTGCTCGACCTCAGCCGCATCATCCGTTGGATATTCCGTTTGCTTTTGTGCGCGTTCATCTCGATGGAAGTGATAGTTTTTTTGTTCATGTTTTGGACACTCGGGGTGATTCCTCGCTCGCAGTTAGAGGTTTGCGAGTAGCGCCGCGCTGGCGCGCAGAACGGCAGGGTGCCATTACCGATATTGAAGCTTTTGTACCGTTGGATCAGGTCACCGATCCCGTTGCCGCACCCATGAAAACAATGGAGCGAGCAGTGATCCCTGTTGAGCTGGATTATGTGATTCGTGCAGGGGCGACTCAATCCACATTTTTGAAGCAGCTCGAGCAACGTCGTTTGGTCGGGCGCCGCTCGCCGGTTAATGGTCAGGTCCTGATCCCGCCACGCGGCGCCTGCACCGAGAGCGGTGAGCCGTGCGTCGAAGAGGTCGACGTTTCGAGTTCGGGAGTGGTCACGACGTTCTCAGTAATTCGTATCGAGTTTCCGGGGCAACGCTTGAAGCCGCCTTATGTCTGTGCCGCGATTTTGCTCGATGGGGCTGATGTCCCGTTGATTCATTTAGTGGGCGGTGATCCGAACGACGTGCGTATGGGGATGCGGGTACGCGCTGTATGGACTGAAGAACCGCAGGCATCGATGGAGGCGATTCAATTTTTCGAGCCTACTGGTGAGCCGGATGCACCCTTCGATCATTACAAGGAGCATCTGTAATGCGCCCGGTTGCCGTCGTCGCTTTTACGCATTCCGAACTTGATGGTCAGAGCGTCTGGGATGATGTGGAGCTCACCCAAAAAGTCTGCTCTGCGGTGCGTAAACAGGTAGGATTAACTCAAAACGACATTGGCTTTACGGTGTCGGGATCGAGCGATTTCTTATCCGGGCGTCCGTTCTCTTTTGTTTCGGCTTTAGATGGTGTTGGTGCGTTTCCACCTATCCAAGAGAGCCACGTTGAAATGGATGGCGCTTTTGCGTTGTATGAGGCGTGGGTTCGCCTACAGCACGGTGATATAGATACCGCTTTGGTGTATGCATTTGGTCAGGCAAGTCTTGGTGACTTGAATCGAGTTTTAGGTTTACAAATGGATCCGTATTGGGCGGCGCCGCTCGGTCTTGATGAGGAGGCGGTTGCAGGCTTGCAGGCGGCGGCGCAAGGACTCAGCGGAGCCGTTCAGCGGGTGCCACTCAGCGATGGCGCGGCAGCAATTATACTTGCTGCGGGTGATCGCGCGTTGGAATTGAATGAGCAGCCGGCTTGGATTCGTGGGATCGAGCACCGGATGGATTGCGGTGAGTTATCGCAGCGGGACTTAACCCAGCTCAACTCTGCGCACGCTTGTGCTAAAGCGCTGGATTTATCTCAGTATCGGATTGAGCAAGCCGAATTGCATTTCAACTTTGAGCAGCAGCGTGACCTGCTCCAAGAGTCGCTCCAATTGTCGGGTGATATACCGATCAATGTGGGGGCGAGTAGTCAGGTTGATACCTATATGGTGAGTGGTTTGTTGCGCATCGGCGAAGCGGCTCAAGCCGTGATGAATGGTTCAGCGTCGACCACCCTGGCTCACGCGAGCGCAGGTCCAGCGATGCAACAGAATCTGTTGTGTGTTTTAGGGGCTAAACCATGAGTCGCCCTTGCGCGGTTATTGGCGTTGGACAAACGCGTTATGCGGCAAAGAGACGGGACAAAAGTTTAGCGGGTTTGGTTCGTGAAGCTGCCGATCGCGCCATGCGAGACGCTGGCCTTGAGTGGGGTCAAATCGACGCCGTTGTATTGGGCAAGGCGCCGGATTTCTTCGAGGGTATTATGATGCCCGAACATCATCTTGCTAGCGCTTTAGGAGCCACCGGCAAACCGATACTGCGCGTGCATACCGCAGGGTCGGTCGGTGGGTCGACGGCGGTGGTCGCTAGTCATTTGATTCAATCGGGAGTGCATGAGCGGGTCTTGTGCCTGGCGTTCGAAGTGCAGAGTTGTTCGAATGCGATGTGGGCTTTATCGCCCACATACCCTTTTCAGCCGCCAACGGTCGCCGGAGCCGGTGGCTATTTTGCGCCGTTGATTCGCGCTTATATTCGTCGGAGCAATGCGCCGCCTGAGATTGGCTGGAAGGTGGTGGTTAAGGATCGTCGCAATGCGCTAAAAAACCCGCTGGCGCATATTCAAAGCGAGCCGACTCTTGAACAGTGCGCCGAAGCGCCCATCTTGTGGGATCCGATCAATTATTTAGAAACTTGTCCGAGCTCGGATGGCGCCTGCGCCATGGTCTTATCTTCTGAGGCTGCAGCAAAAGAAGCGCCGACAAAACCCGCTTTTGTCCAAGGGACTTCGTTGCGGAGTGAGCCTATCTTCTTCCCTGGGCGCGATCAGGTGACGCCGCAAGCAGGCAGAGATTGTGCCGCTGATGTCTATCGACAAGCGCAGATCAGCGATCCGCTGAATGAATTGGATATGGCTGAACTGTATGTTCCCTTCTCCTGGTTTGAACCGATGTGGCTCGAAAATTTAGGTTTTGCTGAGCCCGGTGAGGGGTGGCGAATGGTTGAGCGGGGCGACACCGATTTTGGCGGCGTTTTGCCGACCAATGTTTCAGGTGGCGTTTTGAGTTCGAACCCGATTGGTGCATCGGGGATGATCCGATTCGCCGAAGCCGCTTTACAGGTTCGTGGCTTAGCGGGAGCGCATCAGGTTGAGGCGGTTCGGCGAGCGGTCGGTCATGCCTATGGCGGCGGGTCTCAATTCTTTGCGATGTGGGTGGTTGGCGACACGCCGATGGCGAGTTAGGGAGTAGATAATGGCGGTCTTTAATCTAGCAGATCTCTTTGAAATCGTCGTCGATACCGTACCCGAGAATGATGCGCTCGTTTGCGGAGCGACACGCTTTACTTATGTTGAACTCGAAGCGGTATCGAATCGTTTGGCGCATTATTTGAGCGCACAAGGGATTCGGGCGGGTGATCATATTGGTGTGCAACTGTACAATGGGCACGAGTATTTCATCGCTGCGCTTGCAGCCTACAAATTGCGCGCAGTACCGATCAATATCAACTATCGTTATGTCGCCGAAGAACTCGCCTATCTGTATGATAACGCTGATCTCAAAGGGCTTTTCTTTGAGCCTGAACTGGTTGACCGGGTTACAGAAGCGGTCGCCAAGGTCGATGGACTCAACGTTTTAGTCGCTGCTGGCGATACCGATTGCGACGTGGGTCTACAGTCAGCCCTCGCCTTTGAGACGGCATTAGCCCAGGGTCACCCCAAGCGTGACTTCGAAGAGCGATCAGGAAAAGACCTTTGTATCATTTACACGGGTGGTACCACCGGTATGCCTCGCGGTGTGATGTGGGAGCATGACCAGCTTCTCTTTGCCGGCCTGCAGGGTGGTCGACCCGGCGATGACCCGCTTGAATGTCCTGAGGATCTGGTCGAGTTTATCAAGGATGGCATGCCCTACTCGATGCACACGGCGGCACCTCTGATCCATGGTTCGGCTCAGTTTGCATGCTGGATCGCTATTTTCACCGGGGGTAAAAACTGTCTGACACCGGGCGCTCGATTTGTTCCCGAAGAGACGTGTCGTCTGCTTGGCGATGAAGGCGTTACCGTCGTCAATTTAGTGGGTGATGCGATGGCGCGCCCCTTTGCTGAAACGTACCTCGATGGTGATTATGAGGCGCCGATGCTTGGCGTAGTAACCTCAGCGGGAGCCGTGCTGAGTCAGGCGGTACGCGAGCAGCTTGAGGAAGCCTTTCCTTGCGCCATGATTATGAATAATTTTGGTTCTTCAGAATCAGGCCATGCGGGCATGGCGATTAGTGCTTCAGGAGGACAAGCAAAGTTCTTCATGCTGCATGGTCGCACAAAGGTGCTTAATCCCGAGACCTTCGAAGAATGTGCGGTCGGTGAAACCGGTATGCTCGCTACAGGTGGGCATCTGCCGCGCGGGTACTACAAAGACCCAGAAAAAACGGCTCGCACGTTTATCGAAACACCCGCCGGGCGTTACGTCATTCCTGGTGATTTTGCGATCCTTGAAGAGGATGGGACGATCACGCTGCTCGGACGAGGCTCAGTGTGTATCAATACGGGCGGCGAGAAGGTGTTTCCGGAAGAGGTCGAGGAGGGGATCAAGGCGCACCCAAGTGTTTCGGATGCCATCGTTGTTGGCGTCGCCGACGAGCAATGGGGTCAGCGAGTCACGAGCTTGGTCACGGTGCGCTCGGGGCATGAGTTTGATGAAGATGCGTTGGTCGCTCATACCCGGACAAAAGTCGCCGGCTACAAGACGCCAAAACAGTTCTTCAAGATTGATGAGATGCCGCGTCATCCCACGGGCAAACCGGATTACACGACCGCTCAAAAGCTTGCTGCGCAGTTAGCCGGTCAATGATGGAAGATCAGATTAAAGCCTTTATCAGGCGATCATGGGATATCTTAGACGAGACCAATGATGAGGATTGGGGCGCGAAGCGACAGCTCGCTGGAGCGCTTCGACAACTGAATCACCTCGTGGTGTGTTCGTCAGCGCCGGCAGCCGAGTTGATTGAAGCAGCTAAACGCATAGAGCAGGCTTTTGCGCTGATTCAACCCTTTGCTGCACCGACATTCTTTGAGCGGTTCAAAGATGGTGACTATGTTGCTCGGCCAGAAATTTATGCCGACCGCTCATGGATTACCGGACAATCCAATCCGATCAGTCCTTTGGCTGTATTGACCGAAAATGGCGATCAAGTGCGGGCGACCGTCTGCTTTGAAAACGGTTACGTGGGGGCGCCTGGTTGGGTTCACGGCGGAGCGGTAGCCTCCGTTTTTGATCAGCTGATGGGCTTCGTTTTGATTCGCGACGGATCACCTTGTGTAACCGCTGAGTTGTCGGTCCGTTACCATCACCCAACGCCATCTCACCAAGAGCTCGTGTTCACCGCCTGGATGGAGCGTGAGGAGGGGCGATACGTTGTTTTGAAGGCGACTTGTCATCACGGTGATCAACATACAGCGACTTCTGATGCGACCTTCGTGCGATTAAACCCGCTCCAGTTCGCCGAGAATCTCGCCTCGTCGGTTAGCGATTAGGAGCCTAAGTGTATCTCGATTTTACCGACGATCAATATGCGCTGAGAACTCGTCTGCGCTCGTATTTGGATGACTTGATGTCGCCGGCGCTCGAAGCTGAGTTAATGGTTCAAGAGGGCGGCGGACCGGAGTACATGCGCGCCATGGAAAAACTGGGCGCTGATGGCTGGCTTGGAATTGGTTGGCCGTCAGAATACGGCGGTCAAGGCGCCGGACCTATCGAGCAGTTTATCTTCTTTGATGAAGTTCAGCGCAGCGGATTTCCGGTGCCGATCTTAACCCTCAATACCGTGGGACCAACTCTTTTGGCCTATGGAACCGAAACGCAAAAAGAAAAGTATCCGCCACGAATATTGGCTGGGAAATGCCACTTTTCGATTGGTTATACAGAGCCTGAATCGGGGACTGATTTAGCGAGCTTGAAGACTCGGGCTGAACGCAAAAGTGATCATTATTTAGTTAATGGACAAAAGATATTTTGTTCTCTTGCTGATCACGCCGATCACTTTTGGTTGGCTGTTCGCACGAATCCTGAGCGTGCCAAGCACAAAGGCCTGTCGATGTTGATCGTTGATGCCGACAGTCCCGGCATCTCGATGACGCCAATTCATGGTTTAGGCGACAACAATATATCAGCGGTCTATTTTGAGGACGTTAAGGTTCCACTTGAGAATTTAGTGGGTGAGGAAGGCGGCGGCTGGCGGTTAATTACCAGCCAGCTCAATCATGAGCGGGTCGCGCTGTGCTCGGTTGGGCCGCTTGAGCGGCTTTGGGAAGAGACCCGTTTATGGGCTGCGAAGGCGCGCGATGGCGAGGATAAGCGGGTTCTTGATCTGGCTTGGGTTCGTCGGAATTTAGCGCAGGTTCGAGTCGGTTTGGATTGTTTGACGTTGCTTAATGGAAAACAGGCTTGGGCGATCGCTGAAGAGACCCTAGGCATGGCAGAGGCTTCAGCGATTAAGGTTTATGGTTCTGAATTCTATGTCGAGGGTTCGCGTTTGCTCGCCGAAGTGCTCGGCGCTGCAGGTATGCTCAAAGTCGGCTCAGCAGAAGCAGCCTTGTCGGGACGGCTGGAGCGATTTTATCGCATGAGTCTTGTTTTGACCTTTGGCGGTGGCTGCAACGAGGTTCAGCGCGATATGATTTCGATGGCTGGTCTGGGTCTGCCGAGGAGTCGCTAAACGATGGATTTTGCTTGGAGTGAGGAACAAACGGCTATTCGTGATCTGACCGATGAGGTCCTGACCGCACAGCTTAGTGGTGCGGCTACGAGCCCACAGGGATTTGCCGACAAAGCCTATGCCCAACTCGCCCAAACTGAGCTGCTGAGCGTTAGTTTATCATCTGATCATGGTGGCATGGGTGGTGGGTTGATGGAGTCGTTGTTGCTCTTGCGTCAGGCCGCTCGACATGCCGCTCAGCTGCCGCTGCGTGAAACCATCGTGATGGCATTACCCTTGCTTGAGCGTTTGGGTGATCCTGCGACGAATGACGTGATGCTGCGATCGATCGCCGCTGGAGAGACGATCGTATCACTTGCGCTTCATGAGAGCAGTGGCCCGTGTTTTCGAGCACCGACTTGCCAAGCGGTTGGTCACGACAACGTCTGGCTTTTGACAGGCAAAAAGACAGCGGTTCCCTTTGTCGACCGTGCGCAGGGGTTAATTGTGCTTGCGCAGACCGCTGATGGGCCCGCTTTGTTTCTTGCGGGTGGCTGCGGAGCGCGAAGGCAGACAGGGACCGATGACGCACCGCTTTGGGCGCTAAGTTTTGACCAGACCCCGGCGCAGTTGCTTACCGATCAAGCTCATGAGCTTCTTCGCTTTGAGCGACGGTTTCATCTCGCCTTGTCGGCTGAGCTACTTGGACTCTCAGAAGCGGCTTTGGATCTCACGGCTGACTATCTCAAAGAGCGCCATCAGTTTGATGTGCCCATCGGTTCGTTTCAAGCGGTTAGCCAACGCGTAGCCGATGCCTTTATCGCACTAGAAACGATGCGTGTCGCCCTTTGGCGCGCTGTTTGGCTAGAGGATGAAGGCCGCGCCTCAACTCAAGCGATCGCTACAGCGAGATATCTTTGTGCTCAAGGTGCACATCAGGTGGTTTCGGCAGCACAACATTTGCATGGTGGTATGGGCTTTGACCGAGACTATCCGCTGCATCGTTACTTTTTGGGTGTGAAGCGAATTGAGTTCTTGGAAGGGGGAGCATCAGCACATCTTCACGAGCTAGGGGATATTTTGGCGACGGAGGTTTTGTGAAGATTTTGATCGATCTCGATCTTTGCGAAGCGAACGGCTTGTGCATGGACGCGTGCGCAGAGGTCTTTGAAGTCACCGACTACGACGTTTTGGTGATCCACGAAGATAAGATTAACCCAGAGTTGACCAGCGCAATTC
>CACGMS010000046.1:0-5000 GCA_902574205.1 uncultured Candidatus Hydrogenedens sp.
GGGCGTTTCGGGTGATCAGTGGGAGCATCTGACTTTAGCTTATGAGCCGGTGTGGGCCATCGGAACAGGACGTACTGCAACGCCGGATCAGGCAGAACAGGCTCACGCTTGGGTTCGTGCACCAAAATCATTCGCATCGAGATCCTGGGCGCCTAATTTGAGCGAACTCCCCTCAAGCCTAGGTGCAATACCCATCATGTAGGGAAAGCTTGGAATGATACCAATATCCACGCTCCGATGTCGTCCCGTTTTACGAACAACATCGCTGGCCAAACGGACGGCCTCAGAAGCCAATAAATTCATTTTCCAATTACCAGCAACGTACGGTCGCCGCGTCATACTTTTGCTCCTAAAGCTACCAAACCAGGCAGACTTTTACCCTCGAGCAATTCGAGGCTTGCTCCACCGCCCGTTGAGACGTGATCAATTTGATCTGCCCAACCACTTTGGTTGATGGCTGCGACAGAGTCTCCTCCGCCAACCACTGTGAACGCGCGACTACTGGCAACTGCCTCGGCAATCGCTAAGGTGCCAGCGGCAAAAGCTGGCCACTCAAAAACACCCATCGGCCCATTCCAGAAAATGGTTCCTGCCTGCTCGATCGCATCGCGAAATCGCAGCTGCGACTGCGGACCGATATCAAGGCCCATCATGCCGGGTCCAATATCCAGTCCTTGGGTTTGAGTGGCCGATGCATTGGCATCAAATTCAGGCGCGACGACATGATCCACAGGCAAAAGAACCTGAACATGACTTTTGCGTGCTTCATCGAGCAACCCACGTGCACGTTGAATCAAATCCTCCTCGACGCGAGAGATACCGACTTCGACCCCGTTAGCAGCCAAGAAGGTGTACGCCATGGCGCCACCGACGATTAGGGTGTCCACGCGTTGGAGTAAGTGATCCAAAACACCGAGCTTATCGCTGACCTTTGCGCCGCCAACAACCGCAACGAATGGTCGCGCTTCCGGCGTGAGTAGTTTACCCAATTCATCCAACTCGCGACGCACTAAGATTCCCGGCGCACGATGACGGCTCTCAAAGCGTCGCGCCGCTGCATCTACAGATGCTGCTGCCCGATGACACACACCAAAACCATCATTGACATAACGATCTGCAAAGCTGGTTAAGTCCTCTGCAAAACGTTCATCGTTTGCCTTTTCGCCGGGGTGGAATCTCAAATTTTCGAGCAACAAAATTTGCCCATGGCGCTGAGTTCCAATCACCGCTCGAACGTCTTCGCCAATACAATCATCGACAAAGATCACCTCAAACGGACAAAGTTCAGCCAACCGCTCCGCGACAGGGGCTAGACTCAGCGATTCGACTCGCTCCCCCTTCGGACGGCCTAAATGACTCGCCAAAACGGGCATACCACCGGCATCGACAATCGCCTCAATGCTCGGCAGAGCTGCACGAATGCGCGTATCGTCTTGGACAACGCCATCTCGCAGAGGCACATTGAAGTCGACCCGAACAAAGACGCGACGCCCCGACAGATCTAAGGATTCCAACGGCACCATCAGGCGGCCTCCAGACCTCGCAAATAACGCATCAAATCGACCACACGGCTCGAGAAGCCCCATTCGTTGTCGTACCAGCTCACCACACGAAGTAATCCGTCTGATCCTACTGACGTCAGCGGAAGATCAATAATCGAAGAGGCAGGATGACCTAAGAAATCACTGCTGACTCGCTCATCAGCACAGACGGCTAAAGCACCTGCATAGGCACGCCGAGAGGCTAAATCGCGAAACAGGGCGACCACTGTATCGGCGTCGGGCTGAGCCTCTGTACGCACAACCAGATCAACCATCGATACATCAATGACAGGAACACGCATGGACAAGCCATGAATCGACCAGGTGGCATCCGGAAAGACTGAAAGCAATGCACGCGCAGCCCCTGTCGAGGTCGGGATGATGTTCGTGAACGCAGACCGCGCCCGACGAATATCTTTGCTGTGCGGCAAATCCAGCAAATGCTGGTCGTTGGTGACTGCATGGATCGTGGTCATCACACCACCGGTGAGCGTGTAATGCTCGTCCAAAGCCGCAACGATCGGCGCCAAACAGTTGGTCGTACATGAAGCCGAGCTGATGACCTGCTCGTCACCACTCAGTTCGGTATGGTTGACCCCATAGACCACGGTCTTGTCGGCATCCGTACAGGGTGCACCAACCAAAACTTTTTTAGCCCCTGCATCACAATGTGCGACGGCTAACTCACGCTTGGTGAAATGACCCGATACCTCGATCACCAGATCAATACCTAACTCGCGCCATGGCAATTCGGCAGGATCACGCTGTGACATCATTTTCACAACCTGACGACCGAACTTCAAAACGCCGTCTTCGTGATGCACACCGTCGACGACACCATGTGTCGAATCATATTTTAATAGATGAACCAGTTGACGATGGTCACCAGGATCATTGATCGCGACCAAATCGATATCTTCAACATCTTTAAGAATACGGATGACGCATCGACCGATCCGACCCATCCCATTAATTGCAACTCGCATAGGTAGCACTCCATCGGCAGTTTGTCTCTTGCCGGGGTGCGCTATTATGGATGGTTATCCGCCACGTCAACAGCGCCGTAGTCTGATGTGACCAAAGAGACCATTTCAGCGCTCAAAGCAAGGATCTGCGCAGGCGTGTAACCATTACCGCGCAGCTCTCGATACAAACTACGCGCTAACACATGATGAGCACGACCAACCGGTGCGTCTGTTAGCCGCTCAGTCTCTGCAATGGCATCCATGAGAGCTCCTCTTCTAAGCGCAACCATCGCACAGGCCATTGATCGCAACAACGCTACTTTGATTTCTCAGTCGAAGCGGCCAACTGAGAAACAATCAACGCAGCGGCTGGGCTTGGCAAATAGCATCAGGCACGGCACGACAATGCAGGACGAAGATTATGCGCTTTCTATTTACCTTGGCATATCCCGAATGGACCGGCCCCGCTGAGCCCATGGCTCAGCTGAGCATCGACTTAATCGGTCGAGGCCACTCGGTCACCATCTGGACCGACGGTAAAAGAGAAGGCGATTTGCATCGGCGCCTGATTGAACTCGGACTCAACGCCGAACGGCCGCTCAACTTATGCCGTAAATCAGGGCCACTGGCGATTGCCAGAGACATTGCACGCGCTGGTGACTTGATTCGAGATCGTTTCGATTGCGTCGTCACCCATATGAGCGCCGATCAAATGATCATTGGACAAACGAGGCGCAGTCACAAAGTCCCCGTCCTGCGCTATATTCAAAATATGGCGAGCAACACCACACGTCCAGGCCGGGGTCTTTTACTTCGTAATGCCAACGGACTTCTTGTCCCGAGCAGCGACCATGCACAACGTGCTGCCCACCTATCGGGTTTCCCAACAGATAAAATTGGAATTTTAAGGGGCGCTGTCGACCTTGACACTTTTCCTCTCGGGTCAAACGACCAACTTCGTCGGCGGATGCAACTCAACGACGATGATCTTTTGCTGATTTCCGTATCTCGCCAAAAGCCCGAACGGCGTCAGATGGACTTACTAGAAGCGCTCGCCCAAGCCCGGCGGCAACGAAACGATCTGCATCTCGCGTTGATCGGCCGCGGCGAATTCCAACCCGAATTAAAGCTGGCGGTCGAGCGCTTAAAACTGGGCGATGCGGTTCTATTTGCAGGCTATGCACAGGGCGATGAGTTACCTCATGCCTTTCAAAGTTGTGATGCAAGCGTTTGGTTAGCGGAGGGCAATGATGGGACGTGCCGGGCTGTCGGTCAGAGCCTAGCGAGTGGCAAACCCGTGATTGGAGCGCGCGTTGGTGCGATCGCCGACGCCTTAGAACCTCACCCGATGGCAGGTTGGCTCTGCAAACCCAAAGACATTACAGGTCTGACCCAAATCCTCATCGACCTCCCACACCGTAAGGAGCTTGCTCAGCGCGCCGGAGCATTAAGAGGCGTAGCTGAGACGGAATGGAGCTTATCCTCTCGAACTGAGAGCTTCCTTGAAATTTGCGAGCGATTTTGCGCCTAGTTCGACTACCCATTACGCCGATCTTATTGTCGTTCATTAGCTGTACGGCAAAGGACGGTAGTCTCTACCAATTCCGCGGTGATGGTCGCAGTGAAACCCATCGTCAAGAACCCGTATGGATCGCTGATCGACCCGCATTCGACGCCCAAGCGACGCAGCCCACGCGAACCATTGAATGGAAGCAAGCGCTTCGACGACAATTAGCGCTGCTCGACCGCCAAAAGGAGCGATCTCGTTCCATCATTTCTGTCCGAGACCGCGAGCGTGTGACTCGCCTACTCGGCGGTGGGATTAGCGAGCTCCCGCTCAAGCGGATCAAGTTCTTACGACTTAAAGGTGATGGAACCACCAATGTCCAGTTCACGGGTTACTACACACCGATCATCCAGGCTCGCCGTAAGCCCGACCAGCGCTTTCGCTATCCGCTCTACAGTTATCCAAAACATTGGAAAGGAAAGGGGCCACACCTTAGCCGCCGACAGATCGATGATGAGAAAAAACTCGCCGGACGCAACCTCGAGCTTGCGTACACCGCTGACCCCTCGGACAATTTCTTTATGCAAGTGCAGGGTTCGGGCATGGTTCGCTACCTTGACGGCTCGCTCGAAATGCTCGCGTACGCTGGAAAAAATGGACACGCCTATGTCAGTGTCGGGCGTCTCCTTGTTGAGCGTGGCATCATCTCTAAGTCTAAAATCTCCATGAATGCTATTCGCCTATGGTGCGCTAAATCACCGATAAAATGCGTCGATTTATATAACAAAAACCCGAGCTACGTCTTCTTCAGGCGAGGTGCTCCCGGACCCGTTGGTTCTGGCGGCGAAGTGGTCACTGGTGGTTACTCCGTTGCCGTCGATCCGAAAGTGATACCGCTGGGATCAACGCTGCTCGCCAAGGTTCCGGTGCTCGATACGAACGGCTTAGCCATCAGGCACGACTGGCGGCTCCTGCTCGCACAAGACA
>CACGMS010000046.1:12500-15528 GCA_902574205.1 uncultured Candidatus Hydrogenedens sp.
GTCACGCCCCAAATGGTCAGCAACAGATGTCCATTGGGCTAAGCGCTCTTCGAGCTCGCTGAAATCGATAGTCGTTTTTGTGTCAGCAGCCGACGCAATAGTCAGGGTCACACTACCACGCTTGGCAGACTGCCGGACCAGTTTATTCAACGCCGACTCGTGGCGTCTCCAGCTTTCCGGCACATTTAGGCGAACATCCAAATGACGATGATTCACGCTACGCACTTCAATGCTAACGCCGTCGCACTCTGCTGTGCCCAAACCAGTCATCGAGCGAAGGGTCATCGTCGCATCTCCTCAAGATCGCCCTGATCACTCAATACAAAACCTCGGTGCTGCTCGCCTGGAGGCAACCATCGACACCCATCAGGGCGCCGAAAAATACCGTAAACCTGATCCGCTACGGCACCCGCAAGATGCAACGGTCCCGTGTCACCGCTGACGACGACATCAGCCTCAGCCATGAAGGCACCTAACTCAGCGATCGTTGTCGACGGCAAAGCGGCTGCCTCAAACCCCTCACCTTGAAGGGCTCGAACCAATTGCTCAGCCAAGTCTTCCTCACCAGGCCCCCAACCGACAGCAACAGACACGTCACTGGGTAAAGAAAGTCCGTGCAATACACTCGGCCACATACCCGCTGGAATCTCGGTCGTGGTCTTGCGAGTGGTTGGCCACAAAACCACTCGATACGGATGCCGAGCATGTTCAGCCCACCATCGCGTGACCTGATCTGTATCCCGCTTCAGAGGAAGCGCCATACGCGGCGACTGAACCACAACACCCAAGGGTTCAAGCAAGCGCATTTTTGTATGCAACTCTGAGGGCCAATTCTCCGTTTGGGGCGTCGGGACCCACTGATCGAGCAATCCCACTGAGCCTGGCCGGCGATGACCGATGGTCCATTGAGCACCGCAACATCGAGCGAGTATAGCTGCCGTCAAACTAAACGAATGCCAATGCGACGCATCGATCGCTACATCAAAACGTTCTCGCCGAAGTGTTCGGACCAAGCGCCAAAGCGCGCCGAAGTGGCGCCAAGGATGTCGCGGCAGTTCGTAGACCTTTGCCAGGCCGGGTAACCCCTCAACTAAATCGGTCTTTCCCGCAGGAGCTAGATAGTGAACCACCATCTCAGGCCGGTACTCGGCTAAGGCGACAACGAGCGAACTGGTAATAATCTGATTTCCCACTCGGCGATCAGGTCGAATAATCAGGACCTTCGATACCGATTCTCGGAGACGACCGCGCCAAGGCGGCAACCAGAACAAAACCAACGCAGCAAAACGGGCGGGGAAATTCGATTTCTGATCGAAAAATGACGAGCTCACGGAAGACGCCGAATCAATTCGGTCGTGCTGTGATCCTTGGGGTCGCCAACAATTTTTACTTCGCCACCAAGCTCGCGTACCAACGCGGCTTCCGGCACACTATCCGCAGTGTAGTCAGTGCCCTTGGCGTGCACATCGGGTCGCAGGGAACGCAAGACGCCCTCAACCGTCTTGTCATCAAAAATAATGACGTGGCTGACCCCCACCAATGCGGCAACAAGCTCAGCTCGCTCGGCCTCCGGTACAACGGGTCGATCGGGACCTTTCGACAAACGCACGCTGGTGTCGGAATTAACAGCAACGACTAGGACGTCACCTTCGGCTGCAGCGCCTTGCAAATAACGCACATGCCCCACATGAAGAAGATCAAACGCGCCATTCGCCAAGACCAACCGACGGCCTTCAGCGCGCCATTGATCGGCAGCGGCACGGAGTTCATCAGCGACAAATTGATACACCCTAGCCATGACGAACAGCTTCTTTGATTTCGGCAGTTCGCACTGCGTGTGTACCGTAATGATTGACTGCAACCGCACCGGCAACGGTCGCGACTCGAGCCGCATCAAATCGATGCATACCGCTCCCGAGTGCCAGCGCATAAGTTGCCAAAACGGAATCCCCTGCGCCGGTGACATCAGCTATTTCATCGTCTCCAAAAACGGGTACCGCTTGAACTTGATCTGCCTCACATAAAAGCATTCCATCACGCCCTAAAGTCACTAAAACGGAACCCGCCTCTGCGTTCGTTCTTAGCGACTCAGCCGCTTTGGCTATATCTGATGTCGTCAGCAAATCGCGCCCAGCGATATGCTCCAACTCACTCAGGTTAGGCTTGAGCGTATGGGCGCCCGCAAACTGCCGAAGCTGCATACGACTATCGACGACAACCGGAACGCCTTCAATGCGATGACATAAGGTAGGATCAACAGCGCCGTACCCATAATCACTCAAGATCACCGCATCGAATTCTGAAGATGCCTCGTGCACGGCAACGGCAAGTGAGCTTAGGAGCGTCGGGTCAGGCACTGAGATGGGTTCATGATCAAGTCGTAAGACCTGTTGTCGAACGGTGCCCACTCCGCCGGCAAAAACTCGCGTCTTCACGGTCGTCGGCCGATTGGAAACCGAGCGCGTTAAGCCGGTATCAGCGCCAAGGCGCTTCAAACAATCCAGCAATTCCTCGCCGCGCTGATCATCACCAACCACGCCTGCAACACTCACCTGTGCACCAAGACTAGCAAGGTTTGCAGCCACATTTGCAGCCCCTCCGGGAGCCGATGCTTCGGAAGCATACTGAACAACAGGAATAGGCGCCTCACGAGATACCCGGCGCGTGGTTCCAAAGATCGAACGATCAAGAACTAAATCACCCAGCAGCAGTACTCGACAGCCACTAAAGTCTAGCCCCTCAACTAAGCCAATGAGATCACTCATGCGTTGCACCTACTGACCTGGTTCTCTAGTGTCTACTTCGCCTTGAAAAAGGCCTTCTAGCAAGGCCTCAATCTGACCACCATCATCTGCCCATCGCAGCCGCAAATGCACACGCCGCAAATCAAGGTCACCAGGCACATCATGACGATGTCGGGCGTAATCCTTTTCTGTCGTCAACCAGGTCTTGGATCGATCCAAATCGTGAAGCGGCAGAACGCGATGATCGCGGCGAGCCACCCACTCACCCACGTCGACACCTTGGG
>CACGMS010000047.1 GCA_902574205.1 uncultured Candidatus Hydrogenedens sp.
GATCGCCCCTGGCGATGGCTGCGGACCAAATATTCCCCTGATCCCGCTCCCACCAGGTGAGCGCGGTGACGTGACGATTGCCTCAACAAGCGAAGGCCTGTCTGATTCTTCACGCGGAAGTTGTGGCTTTACCCTCGAGGGACGTGATGCCTTCTTTGCTTTTGAGCTCAGTGCTGCTGCTCAAATTCGTGCAGAGGTGCCCTACGCTGGGCGTTCTGCGCTTTATCTACGAGCCGCTGCGTGCACACTTCCTGTTGACCTAGCCTGTAATTTTACTTGGCGTGGCAGCCAAACCCTATCCATAGGAAACCTACCCGCTGGGCGCTATGTGTTGATCTACGATCGCATGAGTACTCTCGATGGACCTTTTACCCTCAACCTAACCTTAGGTGACCCGTGAAACAGCCTAATTTTTACAATACGCTGACGAAATCAATTGAACCATTAAATACGAAAGAAACGGGCAAAGTCGGCTTGTATGTCTGCGGCGTCACCGTTTATAATTTATGTCATATTGGTCATGCGCGCGCTTATGTCGCTTTCGATGTGCTGGTTCGGGCGCTGCGCACCCTCGGCTATTCGGTCAAATATGTGCGTAACTTCACTGACGTCGATGATAAGATCATCAATGCGGCGAACGAAGAGGGCGTGGAAGCAATTGAGCTTGCCAACCGCTATATTGATACTTTTCACGAGGACATGCGAGCGCTTGGTTGTATCGAAGCGGATATTGAACCGCGCGTCTCGACGCACATCAACGAAATCATTGAAATGGTGAAGCAACTGATCAAGCGAGGGCACGCTTATGAAGTCCAAGGAGATGTCTACTTTGCTGTGCGCAGTTTCCCCGACTACGGCCAATTAAGCCGACGAGACCTCGACGATTTACGAGCCGGTGCGCGTGTCGCCCCCGGAGAACACAAAAAAGACCCCCTCGACTTTGCGCTATGGAAAGCCAAGAAACCTGGAGAGCCTGCCTGGGAATCGCCATGGGGCGAAGGTCGTCCAGGCTGGCACATTGAATGCTCCGCAATGTCGACGACTCACTTAGGTTGCGACATTGATATACACGGTGGCGGCTCCGACCTGATTTTCCCGCATCATGAAAATGAAATTGCGCAAAGTGAGTGTGCGACGGGTGAACGCTATGTCCGACACTGGATGCACAACGGCTTTGTTAACATCGACAACGAAAAAATGTCGAAATCACTCGGTAATTTTTTCACCATCCGCGAGGTTATGGAGCGCTTTAGCGGAGAAGCTATTCGTTACTTTCTCTTAACCACGCATTACCGTGCACCCATCAATTTTTCTGATGTTCCGCTGATGGAAGCAGCGGACCGTGTGGTGTATCTTTACGAGACACTCGCGCGCGCAGATGATGCCATCGAACAAGGCAACACCGAACGCGAACCCCTAGAGATCGCTTCAAACCTCAATATAACGGCAAGGCTAAATGACTCACTTTGTGAGGATCTCAACACGCCCAAAGTGCTCGCTTTGCTCTCCGATAGCCTGCGAGCGATCAACGGATTGGTGGAAAATCCACCAGCAACCAAAGCCGAGCGCAAGCGCGTAGCGGCGACACTCAAAGTCATCCGAAAGGACCTCAATACGGTTTTATCCGTCGTTGGAATTGGTGAAGAAGATCCGCAAACATGGCTAACCAAGCGCAGGGACCGACTGGCTCGTGAACGCGGTCTAGATATCGCTTGGGTCCACGACCAAATCGAACAACGACAAACAGCAAAAAATGACCGTGACTTTGCAAAGGCCGACAGCCTGCGCGACGCTCTATCGAGCCAAGGCATCGAACTCTTGGATAAAAGGGCAGGCACAATTTGGCGGTTATCAGACTCCGAGTGAGGCGATTATGAATTCTCGACTTCAATTACGTCGAGATTATTTGAGAAATCTACCGCTCTTTGGTGGTGTGAGTCTCGATGCCTGTGCTCAGCTTGCTGAATCGATCAACCCTGTCGAAATCCATGACGGCACAGCGGTCTACAAAGCCGGAGAAACCGGCGATTCGCTGTATATTTTGTTCTCTGGACACGTTCACCTCGAGCAGGACCATGTCATCCTCAACGAATTATCTTCCGGCGCCCACCTCGGTGATCTTGAATTCTTTGATATGGCGCCACGCAGCTTCACCGTTCGCGCCAAAGGGCCGTGCGAGATCTGGCGAATTCCTTATCAAGCTTTCGATGATCTTCGCCGACGCGATCTCAAGAACTTTGCTTTGATCGCCATGAATGCCGCTCGTCAAATGAGCAGACGTTTGCGTGAGATCGATGCTGAGCGTGTTGATCGCTCAACATCGAACTAAAGGCAGCCACCCGGATCTGGCGAAGGTACAGCAAGCAACGTCAAGCGGATCGGTTGTTGGACCTCGCCTTTATTGACCGTTAGCGCTCGAGAACAAGCGACAGCAATACGCCGGCTAACATCACAGCCGTCACCCTCAGTGCACGCATCGACTCGTAAAGTGAACGCCTTCCCATCACTAGGAAAAGGCACACGTATGGCACCATCTCCAACTCGCTGAGCCGGATAGATATCAGGCGTTTGCGATGTAAATTCGCGTACAATTACTCGGTACCAAACGATCGGCTCTTCCACAGCGATATCGCGCTCTAAATACACCGTTAACTCGGCCGAGCCACAGGCAGAAAAAATGGTCAATATCAGCGATAGAATCCACCTTTTCATCGCAGTCCCCCGGGTTCAATGACCATCCCCGATGAGTCATCCAGCCACCACGCCAAGCCTACAACAGACAACGCGGTGACCACCACACCAGAGACCACAGCACCGAGGATGATGGGTTTCATTTGATTTGGTGAGCGCCCGAAGGCACGACGTGCTAACTGCTCGCTAGGTGGTGGTGCTGAAGCATCACGCAACCCGCGCAACAGATCGTTGATCGGATCTAAAGAGGCTTGTTCTGACTCCAACCGAACAACCGATACGCCCTCGATTTGTCCGGCGGCATCAATACGAACACCGAACAGATCATAATGCGATGGTTCTCGAGTGACACCGACAGCAAATCGAACCCGACCATGACCAGAAGCGGCTGCTGCGCGCCGCAATCGTTCGGCCCCCCCCACGCTCTCGCCACGCTGAAAAGAACGCGCCTGCGGTTTGAGCGTCAGCACCTAAATCGGCGCGGATGACCCGACCTTCACTTCCTAAATCGACTACACGCTGTACACTGCGGGCACCGGCAACAATACGCAGATAATGACGTCCTGGGAGTAAGGCTTTAATCGTCATTGGTGCCTGACCACGTGGACGGCCATCAAGCCAAACGGTCGCACCAGCCGGCCGAACTTCAACCTGGAGACTCCGTCGAGCACCGACCAAGGTCGTCACAGCGAGACGGTCATAGGCTTTGAGAACCTCCGGTCGATAGAGACTTGGATCAGGTGACGACTGAGGGCGCAGCGCATAGTGACTTTGAAAGGCTGCTGCCGCACCAAGCTCATCATCAAGCAACAACTGGATTTGACCGAGCATAAGCAAACTTTCGGCGAGCAGTTCAACGCTTTCGAGCCAAGGATGCGTATCTGCGCTTAACTCCTCGATCAGTCGAGCCACGGCACTGCGACTCGCTTCAAGGTTCCCCTGACGAAAGGAGGTATTAACCGCAGCCAGGCGATTTTGCCAAACCTCAGTCTTGGCCTGCTGAGCCTGCCGCAAACCCAAAAACTCGGCAGCACCAAGCTGTAAACGCTCAATCAAAGCGGGCGGCACATCACTCTCTAGCGCATCAACACCAATCCAAATCGGACCCGCATCCACGAGCATCATGAGGGTCAAAGCCAGCACAACAATCTCCATCAAGCCTAAGGCACTGTGCCAAAGCGAAGGCTAGTTGGTAAAGAAACTTGGAAACCCTTGTCGGTAGGGCTAATTCTAATGGGGACAATGACAAGGCTTCATTTTGAGTTTTTCGGCGAGCACACCAACCCGCATCGGTCGGTATCGAATCATCCGTCGCCTTGCGAGCGGTGGTTTAGCCGAAGTCTATTTAGGGGTTTCAGAAGGACCTGATGGCTTTATCAAACCGGTAGCGATCAAACGACTGCACAGTTACTTTGCTGAGAACACAAGCTTTATCAACATGCTAGCGGATGAAGCGAGAGTGACTGCTCGTCTTGATCATCCACAGATCGCTCAGGTCCTTGAATTCAATTACGACGAGTTAAATGGCGAAGGGTACTTAGTCTACGAATTCGTTCCAGGGCGAACCCTTAGCCAACTCTTGCGTCAAGATGATCGCGGCCTCAAAGGTGGGCGCGGTGAACGTTTTGCACTTACAGAAACCGAAGCGATCTCGATTACTTTAGGCTGTGCTCGCGCATTACATTATGCTGCTCAACGAGTTGACAACCGCGGGGAAAAGCTCGGTGTCGTGCACAGGGATCTATCACCACCAAACATCATGGTCAGTTTTTCAGGTGTAGTTAAAGTCATCGACTTTGGTATCGCTCAGGCAAAACACCGGATCGAACGGACAGAGACCGGTGTCGTCAAAGGTAAGTTTCGCTACATGAGCCCGGAACAACTGCGCGGGGAAGAGCTCACCCATCGCTCCGATCTGTATTCACTCGGTGTGGTACTCTATGAACTCCTAAGCGGTGAACCTTTGTTTCAAGCAGACGATGACATGGCATTGATGGCCAAAGTGCAATCAGGTGCTCGTGCTCCCTTCGCTGAAAGCTTACCTGAAACGAGTCCCGAACTCGTTGCTCTCTTGGAGCAATTACTTGAGTTACAGCTCTTAAATCGAGTCCAGTCAGGTGCTGAACTAAGCCAACGACTTCAGCAAATCCTGATTCAAACGCATCAAGTTTTTGATCCTGAACAACCGCTCCATCGCTTGATGGAGCGACGCTTTCCTGGAGCCGGTGCGGCCATTGAACAAGAGCTCTCGCTTTCTGACGCTCCCACTGAGGCTGAAGGGGTACGCCGAGTCCAACAACTCGGCTCGAATGAATCCGCACATGCACCGACAGCCACCCTCGCAGCGGCATCGGGTACACCTGTCGATGTGCACCAAAATGGCGAGCACTGGGCTGATCAGCCGACCATCATTAGTCAGACTTTTCAACAGCCAGGGGATGACACGACAGAAGCGCTCATCACCGACCGCATCGTGCGGCCTCAGCCACTCAAACAAGCGCTGACCCTAATCATGGTTTTCGTCGTGGTGGCGGGCTTGACCTTTGCTGCCGTGCGCACACTGCGTAAGCCGATTCAAACACCGAAGCCGGTCGCTACAAAAATTAGCCAAGTCCCCTTAGCGATTAATTGCCCAGAAGAGGCGCTCGTTGAACTAATGGTCCACCAAAAATTGGTGACCCAACAAGAGTGCCCGTTCGCCGAGGTCTTACCCGTTGGCCAGTACATCGCTCGAATTAGTCGTGATGGATATACCTCAAAAGTTATCGAGTTTAATCTTTCAAGACCGACCAAATACCCCGACGAGGGTACGGTTCCTCTCGTTCCGATCACCGGTACACTCAAGCTGCTCATCGAACCGTCCGACATCCAAGCAAGAGTGGAAATCGATGGTAAGTTATGGCGCACTAATCAAACGCTTAAACCGGGTCAACATAAGGTCGTCGTTCGAGCCAAAGGCTACACTCCGAAGACACTGACCGTCGACATCATCGGCGATCAGACCACAACGCGCTCGATCATCCTCGAGCGACCTCAATTTGGACGATTAAAAATCATCGCGCCGACCAAGGGTTGGTATGATGTGTATCATCAGAGGAAAAAGATTTGTTCGATGCCACCAAGTTGTGAACGCTTGACCCTACCCGTGGGAACCCAGACTCTAGAGTTGCGTTCGGTTGGGGCTCCGCAAAGGCGGCGCATTCACATTCGGGCGAATACAACTCAGGTACTCGATCTGAGCAAGTAAAGGAAACCAACTGTGCGATGGCTTGTCTTGATCACGTTCAGCGCTTGTGCTGCGCCCTTGGTCGAGGCGGAACGAAAACACTGTCTTTACTCCCTCGAGTGCGAACAATCAGAACGTTGCATTCAGCAACGTTGTGTTCAGACCGATGCAGGCCGTTCCATCGATGCAGGGCCTCCGTGCGAAGATCCTGATGGCGATGGAGCGAACAACGAGGGGCTCGTCATACAAAATGAAGAAACCCAACTGAGTCGAAACGTTTGCCCGCAAACGCCCGACCTCTACATCAAGCAACTCACAACAACAGCTCAAATCCAGTCCTGGGCTCTCGCTGAATCAGGACCCGCACCCGCTCTGTTTCTGCTGGAGAGTGATGAAGAGATCCCGGAGTCGTGCGAAGCAAACAATGGACGCTGCGCCCAAGGTGGGCGACTAACAGGATTGAATATTGATCGAGTGGACGACCGCTTTAACATTGCGGTCATTGCGCCAGAAGAGGTCCGTTGCACCTATGAATTCGGTGTTCGAGTCGGTCGCCCCTGTGAGCGACAAAGTGATTGTGGCACGAGCGCGCGCTGTGTGCGAGGCGTCGCCGAACGGCCTGACCAAGTCGGTTCAGCGGGTATTTGTGTCTTTTCAAGGGACGTTTCGGTGTCACCGGATTGCGATCGAAACGATCGCAGCAGCGAACATCCAGAGAGCGCTCAAGATAGTGGTGATTTGGACCAGTTAGAACTGCAACAAGTCCCCTTATGTCAACATGATAATGATTGGTATGCCGTGACTATTGAGCGATCCGGTAACCTAACCAAAGAAGTCCAACTTGTGAGTACACCAGCAGGTGATCGTGAACTCAGTGGTATCTCGCTTTTCTTCGGTTTATACAGTGCCGTTGACCTGCGACCTATTCGCTTTGCTGTTCTTTATTTTGCCTCAGGCGCCCAAAATCAAAGCCTAACTTTTACCAACGTCAGTGCGGGCGACTACAAACTCCGCGTAACGCAAATCAATACCCGTCAAAATGTCAGCACCTACAGTCTAGTCAATCCCTAGCCTTCATCCAAAGGCGACCATTCATCGTGGGGATGATTCTCAGGCGACTCAAGTACGACCTCTCGACCAACCAGCCGATCTTGAACCATGCACCGAAGATCAACCAAGCCTTGATTGGCGGTCGCGCTCACGCGGACTGAGTGACCGCCAAGCCGGCCCGCTTTATGACCGCTCAGATCGCATTTATTTCGTATGATCAAGCGCGGAATGTCACCGCAACCAATGGCATCAAGAACATCATGTACGGCGGCGACGCGGGTTTCTTCACCATCTTGTGCATCATCGATCACATGAAGCAACAAATCAGCATCTGAAGCTTCCTCAAGAGTCGCTCTAAAAGCTTCGATTAGATCTTTAGGTAAATCCCGTATAAAGCCGACGGTATCTACCAAAATAACCTCTTTTTCATGTGCGGGTAAATGCGCCGCTTCGGGCCGAAGTAACCACTTTCGGTTGGTGGTATCTAGAGTGGCAAACAGCTGGTCTTCAGCAAGGACATCTGACCCCGTTAACGCGTTGAGTAGCGTCGACTTTCCTGCGTTGGTATAACCCACTAGAGCGACTTTTCGAATGCTACCCCGTCGACGCGCTCGGCGTTGAAGTTGTCGCTGTTTTTTTCGTTGATCGAGTTCCTTTTGGAGTTTGCCGAGACGCTCGCGTGCACGACGACGGCTGACCTCAAGGGCGGACTCACCCGGACCGCGGCCGCCCAAACCACCAGCGAGGCGCGATAAGCCACTGTGACGCTCGATCAAGCGAGGCAGACTGTACCTCAACTGAGCCATTTCAACCTGAGTTTTAGCCACCGCTGACGTTGCTCGTCGCGCGAAAATCTCCAAGATGAGCTGTGTTCGATCCAAAATTTTCAGATCCGTTTTCCGGCTCAGATTAAGCAGCTGCCGTGGGGTGATGTCTCGATCAAAAATCATGCCTTCGGTATCGCGCTCTAAGCATTCGAGAATCAAATCTTCGAGCCGGCCCTTTCCTAGGATGGTCTTAGGGTCAATGCGCCGTCGGCGCTGAATCGCTTCGAACACCACCTCCACACCGGCGGTCTTTGCCAGCTCGATCAACTCTTCCATACGCCGTTTATCGTCTTCTTTTCGACCTGTATGGACACCCACCAAAGCCCAGCGAGGACCAGTAATCGTCTGCGCTTTGGTTTGGCGCGCAACCTCATGATCGATCCGCTCAAGCTCCTTTGAATAATCGAGTTCGACCAAATGCTTAGTGCTTACATCGGTACGCTCGAGACTTCGCACCGTGCCCTCGGGCTCATAGATGGGGAGCGCTAACACCGTCGCGCCCAAGCTCCCATCACGGCGCGCTTCAATATAAGCCAAGCCGTCGAGCCTAAGTCGGGTCAGATCGGTACGCAAATCAGCAGGCAAGACAGGTGGTGCTGGCGAGGGTGGAGTCATGACCACCAAACGCAGCCCTCGAGTTCGACCTGCGCCACCCCCTAGACGTCCCAGGTCAGGCATCCAGACTCGCTTGGCTTCACCAAGCAAGATGTGCCGTACGTGGCCACGTCGATCGATAAGGACACCGACAAGTCGTCCCAACTCACACGCGTTCTGCGCCAACTTTCGGCATAAACTTGGGCTGACAAACCGGTCGGGTTCGGTCACGCTACGCTCAAGACGCTGAAGTTGACCCAACTGCGTAGGACGGACCTTCTCGAAATCGCCGGTTAATTGTGCCAAGTGTTTACTCCATAGGCGGTCAATGGCTTACAGCCCATATCAGGTCCGCCCACGAAAGGAATGCCGATGCGCCTTTGTTTGCTTCCCTTTGCCTGCTTTGCGCTGGCCGTCCAGGCCCGTGCTGAAGTCACACTGACTGTCAGCGACACCACTGCTGAGTATAGTGATGTGGCGTTCCTTCAAGCTCGCTTGGTCAACGGTGAGCTCGCACTTAATGGTCAATTCATTCTCTTTGCAATTGAACGAGAAGATGCAGAGGGCAATTTTAGATCTGTCGGCGAGGCGACAACGGCTGTTACCAACAGCGACGGCATCGCAACGGGCGAAATTCGACTGGTTAATGGCTGGACATCAGAGACAACACATGAACTCAAACCCGATCGCTCGGAAGAGGAACGTTGGGCATCCTACTCGTCGGGAGAATACCGGATTGTCGCCAGGCGCCAAGGCGGTGATTTGAATATCGCTTATGGCACCCTCACAATCCGTCGCGAACAAGCAGCACTCACTGTTCTTCCGGTCACCACGGTCGCCGGCTACGAACCGACACTCAAAATCACCCTTGAAGACAACGGCGACAACACGCGCGATTGGGACTTTGAGAACGGCGAAGCGGTTCAGAGCAATAAAGTCGGTATTCAGGGCCGAACCGTCAGCCTTTATATGGATCGCAACGGTGATCAGCAGTTTTACAATTGTACGGCTGGTGGAACCTGTATCGATGGACACTGCGTGCAATGCCAAAGCGATGAAGACTGCCCCGGTTCAGTTTGCGATCAGGGCTTATGCGTTGCTGCTGCAGGCGAAAACCAATGCAGCGTCGATGAAGACTGCGCGCCCTTTTTCGGTGTCCAAGGGCTGCACTGCTTAGCTGGTGTATGCGTGGCCGAAGCATGCGACTATCTCGGCACCGCAATGACCGATAAAAAAGGGCAGGCCTTTCTTCGTTTCTCAACCATACCCAACGAATTTGGTGACCCCAACGTCGGCTATCACGAATTGATGCTCAGAGCGGAGTTTAGCGGTGATGACTATTACGCAGGAGGTGGCAGCAAAGGCGACCTCGAGATCGCGCCGGGACCCTTGGATATGCGTCAAGTTCCTTTGACGATCACACGCAACAATGAACAGGTGACTGAAGTGGGAACGACTGAAGCCGTCGCCCTCGAGGTCCGCGCCTACCTCAGTGACAACCTCGGCAACTTGTACGGATTTAACGACAAACCCTACCAGATCACAGAAGGCGATTGCAGCAGCTGCGCCGAAGACCTTTGCCAAGATGTGATGCATCCTCAATGCCTCATTGAACTTAACCCTGCAGACCTTGTTTTTGAAGCGAGTTCTGGGATTTTTATCACCGAAATCGAGCGCAATGCGACCGACGGTGCTTTCGTTCGACAGTGGCGCCCTACGTACAGTGACGATAGCGAAGTGCGCTTTAGTGTTCGCCTTGGAGACTTGGCGAGTCAAACCCAAACAATTCGCTTGTTTGACACGAGCGGTTGTGGCTGCGTGGCTACTCATCCGATGACCATGCTTTGGTGGATGGCCTTACTGGTCGTGCGCCGACGGAGACGCACTTGAATCAACCGCTCGCGCCCATCGCTCAAGCGATGACCGAACTGGCTCAACTCAAACCCGAGGACCAATATCAAGCCCTCGTCAATTCTGAGTATACTGCTGAACTGATTCGGGCGATGGCTCCCCAGGATCTCCATGCGATCGCGCTCGCTGTCGGCAAAGAAGAAGCCCACGACCTCCTACCCTACTGTAATGGCGAACAGTTAGTCGGCCTAACTGATCTCTCGGGCTGGCAAGGTTTTCGCTTTGACCTTGTCGGCTATGAAGACTGGCTGACCGCTATGTTTGAAGCGGGCTCGCAAACCATCGCAACCTATCTAAAGACCGCAGATATTGAGCAACTCTTACTCTACATGAATCATCGCATGCGCGTTCACGAAGCGGACGAAGAAGGTGATTTCCCAACGCTGCCTAATGCGGTTCCAAACGAAGCCCTTTGGTACAGTCCCGATCGTCAATTCTGTCTTGAGATCCTAGATTGGCTCAAAGACCATGATCGGCTACCGAGTGATCCCATTCGACCCTTGCTCAAGACCCTCGAAGGTATGGACCCCTTTCGTCTGTCTCGGGTCCTTGCAGCCTTACGCTGGGAACTGGCTACGCCACTCGAAGAAGACTGCCTCCAACTTCGCAATGCGCGCATGGAAGAAATGGGCTTTCCGCCCCTTGAAGAGGCAATGGTCTTGTTTGCTCGGGGTCAACCGAAGGCGATCCTAAAAGCCGGATATAGGACGCTTCATGCAACGAAGGAATCTACTCCAGCGCTGACGCTTCGCACACAACGACGTCATGATCTTTTGGCGACCGGATTAGCAGGTCTTGATGAGGCGTCGCGGGCACACATCGCGCAGGAGTTGGCGTACACCGCCAATCAACTCATGGTCGCTCAGGGCGTGGCGGTAGGAGACCCCGAGTCGGTTCAGCATGCCTGGATCGGGCTGCGCGCAACCATCAGCCTGGCTTTAGAATTCTTGGTGCGCGGACAGTCCGATAATGAGGAGCAGGCGCTCAATCTGACCCCCGAAACACTCCGTTGCCATACCATTCAGTCCCTGTTTCGAGCCGGGTACAATTTATCGGTCCCTCTGCAGGATCTGGCGCGCCAAATTCAACGCGACCCGCGTAGTGGCCCCGAGCGAACCACACATTGGCTCAGTGAAGACAGCCAACTCATGGTGCAAGGTTTAGCACAAGGTCAGCCGATCGTTCTAACCGCCCAGCACGAGCGAGTCCCTCTTGAGCGGCTTAGTGAATTACAGGAACTGGCTTTACGTTTACAACAACAACTCGATGTGATGGCTGGCGTATTCGATGAGCCCGAATCAGCGAAAGAAGTCCTCCAGATCGACTGTGAACCAACTAATATGGCAGATTATAACGAGCTTGATTTGATCATTTTGCAGCACACTGCTGAGCTCAATCACGAACTCATAGGTCAATCTCGAGCCCAACCGATTTCGCTCAGTGCATTGAAAATCTTGCGCAAACAACTGAACAAGGCGCATCCTCTGTTTGAGATTGTGACAGACGCAGAAAAAAATCCGCGTAGGGTATCACTTTGGTTGCATTTGGAGAGCTGAGTCATGCGCGTCAAACTCGTTGACCACCCCGAGCACGGCCTACTCAGGCTGCGTGATGATTATTATGCGCGTCGTCGTGCGATTGTAGGCGGCATTGTTCTCGCTAGCGCCCTGATTCTCGGTCAGATAGCCGCCCTTCGTATCGATAACAGCATTGTCGCTTATTTGGTTCAAATGATCATCAGCGCGCTTGGTTTTGCTTATGGCCTGATCTGCGCAGCCTGGCCGAACAACCCCCGACAAACCACCATGGGTATTGTCGGTGGAACCGCCGCTTTCTGTTTGCTTGCCCTCGGTGGCGGCTTGCTCATGGCGCTCGTGATCCTGCTAATTGCCTTTGTTCCTGCCGCTGCGGGTGGCCTACCTGGCATTGGTGGCGCCTTGCTGGGTATTCTCGCCGTCCTTTTTGGCGGCGTAGCCGGCACCTTGATGGTTGTCGGCACGGCAGCCATTATTTGTCTCGCAGGATTCATGACACTTCGAATCGCTGCAGGGGCTGAAATCGATGATGAGTTGGTTAATTCGACGCTTACGGCAGCATCCAACAAAAGGCAGTTCTTGCCCGCTCTAAGTTGGCTGATCGGCGCCGCGCTTTTAGCGATTGCTGCTATCTCTGTACTCAGTATGGGAACCACCCGGCTACTGACTCTGAATTCATCGAGCTCGGGGATGACTGAACTGGCCGTAGGACTGGATTATCTCGTCGGATTTCGTGATGTCGGGGTTGCTCTTGCAAGCACTGGCGATGCGCCCCTTTCTGATTTACTCGCTGGACTGGTAACCACTGTTGGCGCTGCATTTACCTTAGGACTTTTGTTGGCGCTCCCCATGGCAATCACAGCACGTGGTCTACTGATTCATATGAATATCGAGGGAGCCGACTTTAGTGTCGCTCATGCCGCCTCGCTTCGAGCGTTGGAAGAAGAAGAGGAGCCACCACCCATTGATGACGACCCAGAAAGTCTTGCCAACTTGGATTTACGTGAGGCGGTTCAACGGCCAGAGAACTGGCATCCCGAGGGTGGTCGTGCATCCAACCGTGAACTCCTACAAGTCAAACGCCGAGATACCGAAGTCCAGTTAGAAGAACGTGGTTCAATCCCTGGTCTAGACGACTAGCTCAGGATGTCAGGCTTTGATGACCCAGCGGCTGATGGTTCCGGTTGGTTTGGCGCTGAAGTCTCGTCAGGGAAACTCGTCATTATCGACGTTCCCTTTGACGCGACAAGTTCGCATCATCGAAGAGCAAGCCAGGGTCCTGATGCGATGCGAGCAGCGTCGCATCAGGTCGAACTCACACTAATTGATGGGCGATGCCCCGCCCAATTAGGTATAGTATCGCAACGTCTACCGGTTGAATCACTCAACGTTATGGCGGGACAAGCCATGGACCGACTCAGACGAGGTGACCAATCTGCCGCGTTTCAAGTTGACGATCTTTCGTACCAAGTCGACGCCATGCTCATTGAAGCCCTGCAAGGCCACTGGGAACAGCATCGCCAAGTCGTTGTACTCGGTGGAGACCACTCCATCAGTTACGGCGCGATCCAAACAGCGATTGAACAATTTCCAGACCTCGGAATTTTACATCTGGATGCTCACGCTGATCTCCGATCCGCTTACGAAGGCGTGACCTGCTCGCACGCCTCAATCATGAATCGAGTCAAAGCGTTCAAGGCTGATCTGCCCCTCACCCAAGTCGGACTTCGCGACCTTGGCACCAAAGAAAAACAGCGTATTGAGAGCGATCCAAGTATTGTTGCATTTTACGACGAAGCACTCGTTCACCAACAGTTTTTAGGTATGCCGTGGGCTGAACAGGCACGAGCCATTATGGAAACGCTACCACAAAAAGTTTGGCTATCCTTTGATATTGATGCCCTTGACCCCAGTCTGTGTCCACATACCGGCACGCCAGTGCCTGGTGGCCTAACGTACTACCAAGCGATCGATCTGATTGACCGCATACACACGAGCGGTAGAACCTTACTCGGGGCAGATCTTACCGAAGTGGCTGGTGATCCCTACGACGCCTTGGTCGGTGCTCGTCTTTTGTATCGAATCTTGGCGGGCTTTAGCGAAAAAAAATAAAGCGCGCACCAAACTGATGCGCACCTTTGGGTAAAGCGTTCTTCTTTTCGACTTAGCGTCGGAAAGAGCGTGAACGCTTGCTCTTGCCTTGTTTGGCTTTCTTGATCGCCTTGAAACGGCGGCGTTGTGCCTCACGTTCCTTCTTACGGCGCTGCTCGCCCGGCTTGAGGTAGTACTCACGCTTACGGATCTCCTTACGAATTCCCGCTTGCTCCACTTTACGGCGGAACTTGCGCAGCGCCTTCTCAACCGGATCGCCATCCCTGACTTGAACAACGGTCATATGCCGTCACCCCTTTCTTTTAATACTCGCCAGCCAAAGCCGGCGGCGTTGAGCCCCTACGGGGCCGAGAAGCAACGCGCAAGACAATCCCGAGAAAAGATGATCCAAGCTGCCCGCGTGCGCATCCTTGGTAATCGTGTCACAGGGGGGTTGTAGACGAGACTATCATTCAAGCAGGAGATGACCCCATGGCACGTACCAACAAGGTCGAGTATCGGTGCTCATCATGCGGCCATACCCAGGCGAAATGGCATGGAAAGTGCCCGGGCTGCGGCGAATGGAATACGCTATCCGAGCATCAGGTCAGCGCACCGGCGCTCGATCGCCACGCTCGCCGTGTCGGTAACAACAGACAGACGGTTCAGGCGGTTCCTATTGCAGAGGTTGACCTGAGTGATGCTCAGCGTCATCCGGTCGGATTGAGTGAACTCGATCGTGTCTTAGGCGGCGGTGTCGTTCCCGGCTCGCTTGTCCTTGTCGGCGGTGATCCGGGCATTGGTAAATCAACCCTCATGCTCCAAACACTCGAATTGCTCGCAAGGCAGGGTCAAACCACTTTGTACATCAGCGGTGAAGAGAGTGCTGCGCAAACTCGCCTAAGAGGCGAGCGGCTCGGTGTCGGTCACTCGGGTGTTTTGCTCCTTGCTGAAACCGATTTAACCAAAGTGCTCACCGAAGCAGACCGCGCCAAACCATCCATCTTGGTTCTCGATTCGATTCAAACACTCTTCGCCCCCGAACTCGATTCCGCTCCAGGTTCGATGGCGCAACTGCGTGAAGTCACGGCACGCATTTTGATGTGGGCGAAACGCCAAGGGGTCGCCTGCTTTCTTATCGGGCATGTCACAAAGGACGGGCAAGTCGCAGGGCCTCGAATGCTTGAGCACATGGTGGACACTGTGCTTTATTTCGAAGGCGAAGCGGGCGGTTTGCATCGACTCTTGAGAGCACGCAAAAACCGCTTTGGCTCTACCGATGAAATCGGTGTGTTTGCTATGACTGGACAAGGCCTTGAGCCGATCGCAAACCCCAGCGAAATCTTCTTATCTCAGCGCCCCGAAGACGCATCGGGGTCGGCGGTTATGCCTGCCCTTCAAGGAAGTCGACCCCTATTA